>NZ_CP138858.1:2465000-2745000 GCF_033878955.1 Coraliomargarita algicola | reverse complement strand
AAAGATCGCGGCGGATACGCAGAAATCAGCTAGGTTTTTGACGGCAACATTGATACTATTTTTGGCTCGAACCATGCCTGATTCGAGAAAGCAGAAGCCAACTTGCATGGACATTACCAGGGCAGCTGCGATTATCATCCATGCGATATTTAAACTTTCTGAACTCATTTTTTTGGCTTATTTATGCATAGCTAAGCAGAATACAGGCCAAGCTGAACCTTCGCTTAAAAGGCGACGTTTCAGTTTTGGCTTGGAATTAGCTTTTGCATTTTTGAAATGAATGTCTTAAATCTTACCTATTAATGGCCAACTCAGGATCAGTCACAGAATCGATCTTCGGCGCTCAGGAGAAAACGGTCTCAGAGCGTGATCTCGATTGGGCAGTTGTGCAACGTGTGCAGGCTGGGAATGTGGGGGCGTTCGATCAGTTGGTGCAGAAGTATCGAGAGCATATTTTCTCGGTCATTTATAATATGACGAGTAATCGCGAAGATGCTTCGGACCTAACTCAAGATACTTTTATCAAAGCTTTTCAGGCGATCGCGCGATTTAAAGGAAAGTCCTCCTTTTTTACTTGGATTTATCGTATCGCGATTAACACGACTATGACATTTCTCAAGAAGCGGAATCGTCGTCGTTTTATTAGTTATGAGAAAATCGATGAAGAGGTTTCGAATTCAGAAATTTTTGAACGTCTGACTGCAAAGAATCGCTCTGAAAAGGGAGCTTTAGTCAACGAATTGCAGGAAAAATTGAACGATGCGTTGCAGAAGTTGTCTCTTAAGCATCGAACAGTCGTTATTTTACATGAAATTGAAGGTCTGGAGCATGCTGAAATTGCGGAAATCACTAAAGTTTCTGTCGGGACGGTACGCTCTCGACTCCATTACGCGAAACAACAACTCCAGTCTTATTTACAGGAATATATCGGTTAAATAGCGCGATCATTCATAACATACCTATGGCAGATATTAACAAGGCCCCAGATCAAGATGTCACAGTCGAAGAGTTGCTCCGCCTAAAGCGTGCGGAACGTCCAGATGATGCCTTTTGGGGCACATTTGATCAAGAGTTGCACCAGCGTATGCTTCAAACTTTAGTTAAGAAGGATCCGTGGTATGTGCAACTGTTACGTGGCGTTTCAGGGCGTATTGCGCAGACGGCCGCAGTGGGCGCTGCGGCTGCGTTTCTAGCGACTTTAATGTTACGCCCTGCGTTTGTCGAGTTGGTCCAGTCGGGAGGAGCCGCCGGCTTTGCCCAACAAATGACCGGAGCCAATGTGACTGAATCCGGGCTTGGCAATGACTCCAGCGTGGCCTCCAGTGCTTTGGGCATCGATACTCCTTCTGATTCGACTGTGGCCCGCGCCGTGCCGATGGTGCTGGCGATGTCGGACCTAGAGACCGCGATGACGCCTGACTATAAGATTGAAGCCATCAGTGCTGGCGTCGATGCAGCCTACACCCAGGACTACGCACATGATACTTTTCGGGTGGCTGCTTACGATAGTGCTGCGTATGTGGCAGATACTGCTTCTTTTGCAGGCTCAGGCCTCGCAACAGGTTTGGTTTACTAGCCATCATGCGTCCCTGTTTCATTTGGTTTGCCCTGGCATCGGCATTCTGCGCTCATCTGGTTTCGGCCAATAGTGCAGAGGCATTGGCTTTACAGGAACGTTTGCTTGAAGTATACGAGCAAAACAAGGGGGCTGTCGTTCGAGTCAAAGCCGCTTATACGAGCGACGAGGTCGACGGTAAACAGCAGATTATGCTGCGTGTCGGCACTGGTTTTTTTATCAGTAAAGAAGGCCACGTCTTGGTGAGCGCTAGCCGAGCGGCTGGGGCGAGCCGGGTTTGGATCGAATATGAGGGGCGGCCTTATGCGACTGAAGCCGTGGGCCACGATCGTTTAACAAACATCTCGGTATTACGTGTTTTGGAGCCACCTGAGGGCTTCTCGATTATTAAGTTGGATGCCTCCGAGCCCTTGCCTCAAATCGGGTCGATCGCAATTGCGATTACCTGCCCTCTCGACTTCGGGCCTACACCCGTGATGGGGCTTTTTACTGGAGTTGAGAAAAAATTGGGCAATAAGGTGTTCCCTACTAGTTATATACGCACATCGATTCCCGTGGATGGCGGCCAGGGAGGATGTCCGATGTTGGACCTGAATGGACGCTTTATAGGAGTGTCGGTTGCGTCGATTGCTGAATTGAACGGCTCGTTTTTATTGCCAGTCGATGCGCTAGTGCGTGTGCGTGACGATCTGATGTTTTCGGGCCATATCATCCACGGTTGGATGGGCTTCGAGGTCGCCTCTAAGCTGCTTGAAGATGATACCAATGGTGTCTATCTCTCCTCTGTGATCGAAGATGCGCCTGCAGCTCAAGCGGGGCTGCAGGAGGGGGATCGGTTGGTTTCTATCGCAGGGCGTTCAATCGAAAATGTTTTCGATGTGCCAGGGGCCTTTTTCTTTACCCGGGCGAATCAGTTTACGCCTGTCGAGGTCTTGCGTGGAGAGGAGCTGCTAAAGCTGTCAGTGAAAACCTTGCCGCGCCCAGAGCGTAATCCAGTGATTGCTGTCGAGGAGGATGCGGCCGAACGCGCGTCAGAGAAAGAGGAGGACGGGCAGTAGCTTACCAATTGTATTCGACGGTGTAAGAAACAGTTTTTGTTTCATTTGCGCCGACTGCAATTGGGAACTCAATACTTTGTGCATCTCTTTTATTGTAGGGATTGCTATTTTTTAATATTTTCCAATTGGACCAACGGTAGAGCTGCTCGACTACTTGCACCTGGACTTCTTCGTCGCTGCGATTGCGAATCTCTATTTCAAAAGTTTCGCGTAGCATATCCCGACCGGGTTGTTGATAGAAATCGGTTCGAGTGCGTTCTCCGACTATGTCGAAGGCATTGCCCAAGTAGATGCGGATTGTCTCGTTTTTGGGTGTATGATCGATTGTATTTTCGCCTGTAAACTCTAGTTGACCATCATGGTCCATGCGGTAAAAGCGAGCTTTACCGGCTGGTAGAGCGATACCGAGACCGTTGGCTTCAGTGTTTTGTAATTCACGGTAGATTGCGACATCGGCTTGTTGGTTTAGGCCATAGTTTTGGTTGATGTTGAGGCCTCCGTAGTAGCGTGCGCTGCCTGCTCCCTCGTATATGTAGAGTTTCTTGGTCGCAACTTGTTCCGCGCGGACGAATTCTACCTGTTTGGTTTCACTGTCCCGTAACGTTGTCTTTAGTGGGAGTGAATACATGTGAAATTCATCAAATTTCTTAGCCTCGACTTGAGGGGCTGCTCTGCTGTCCGCCATGGCCATTGAATAGACTTCCTTGCGCAAGCGCTGCGGTTGTTCCACGACTCGGTTGACATCGCCCGCGATTAATTTGATCGAGGCGTCTTCGAAGCTGGTGCCTGTGTTGTTCTCTATGGATATCCAGCCTGTTAGTGTAACTGTGTCGCCAGCTTCAGGCAGTACGAGGTTGTAGTCCGACTTCCAAGACATGCCGTCGGTCAGGTAGCTGAGCTGGGCATCAAATTTGGCATCCGCGTTGGAGTGCAGCTTCCATGTGAGTGTGGGCTCTAGTATTGAATCGTCTCCTAGGCTGGGGAAGAGGGGGGTGCCTGGCAATATCGTCATTAATTGTTCATCGACTTCGATGATGGGTTCCAACATTTGTTGTTGGTTGCCATACTGGTTTGTGATGGTGGCCATGGAGGGCGCGCGAATGATTTTGCCGGCTTCGATGACTTCTCGTCCGTCGACTACCTTCAGGAACTGGATGGTTTTGCCCTCAAACATTTGCAACAGTCGACTCTGATCGATGGGATCACCTCGGTAGCTTTGTTCGATTACGCTTAGGGCAACTTGACCGCGGGGATCGCGCAAGATGACGGATTCAGGTTCCAGTTGTGAGGTCACGCCACTATAGGCCTGTTCGGTGATCCCGCGCTTTAGATCGAGTGGAATCGTGTCGCGCACGACTCCGAAATTACCATTATAGACAGTCAGTGCGGTGTGGGCGCTTAGGCTGGTGATGCAGGTGAAGAGCAGAGCTAAGTGTTTCATTATTGTGGATGGGGTTGACTGTGCGAGCCCCTGAGCATGGGCTGTGTAACGCTTGGATAGAATACTATAGACTCATTTATGCTTCAACTGTTTCGGCTAAATCGCATAAAAATTCGACAACTTGCGTGAAGCGTTGGCGAGTCGCCTCGTTACTGATTAAGCCGAGCTCTGTGTAAACGAGCGCCCCGTTGCCAATATAGAGGGAGCCTTTGTTGGTCTTTAGCGTGGACTCGAGCCAAGTGAGTGTTTCTTGGTCGAGTAGTTTGATCAGGCGGTCTCCGTGATCGCTCCGCACATCGATTGCTTGGTCAAAAGTGCTGTGTCCGCTTTTCCAGCGCTTCATTCCGCCGCTGTCGCGCTGTTTGAAGCGTCCGATGAGGCCAGCTGCTGTGAACTGTGCGCGCAGTTTTTTATCCTTCAATTCGATTTTTAAGACCGTCTCGATTTGGCGTGTGTTTTGCAGGCCTTTGCCGGGCACGGAGAGAGAGAGTTCGCGGCCACGATAGCTGCCAAAGGCGGCTGGCTCATTGCGTACGAAGCCTAGTAACTTGCTCTCTGGAATATCGAGATCCAGATTCAGCTCTTCGCCGAAAATTCGATATTGGGCGATTATTTTTTCCGAGGCGCTCCGCAGAATGAGCCAAAAGATGGCTGCGACCGCAACGGTGAGTGCAATAACAAAGGCGATTTCAGTTCCCATGCTGCTATACATAGAAACACGCGGCGCTGGTGCGAGTTATTTAAATGGACCGTTTATAAAACGAAATTAAACACTTTATAGGGTTATTGTGGGCCGCGGTCTATATTGAGGACGGATTGCCCAGCTATGTGAGAAGAAAGAATGCGCGATGCTTAGAGCTCCTTGATTAGAATGTTTCGATAGAGTAGCTCTGCCCATTCGGCTTGAAGGCCAATATGTCCTTTATTCAGCGGCAGTGTCGTGCCATCCTCTTGTAACTGGACCATGTTGTAAGTTTCAAGCACGACCTCGCCATTTAAGATAAAGCTAGCCTTTTCGGAGCCGTATACATGGATCTCCATCTCATTCCATTCTCCCTTTGGTTTTTCTTTTCCCATATGGGTCTCGACAGATTTTCCAGTTATACGTTTCGCGCTGGCATCGTAGCGTTTCTTGTTTTGGGCTGTATCAGCTCGCAAGTGCTTACCCAGTACGAATAGGTCACCAGTGTGGAAGCGTCCTGCCTGTCCTTTGCCTGCGGGCTTATTGGCAAGAGATTCGCCAATCTGCATTTCTATACTGAGTGGCCAGACTTTTTGTAGATTGCCGTGAACATGAAAGAGCAGCCCTGCATCCCGGTCCCAGTCGCTGCGGGGTGCAAAGCGACTTTCCAGCCACTTATACTCCAGTTTTAAAATGTAGTGGCTATATTCTGTCTTTGTTACCAGGCAGTCATTGGCTTGTTTCGAGCCCGCTTTACGCCCAGCATAGGTTTGAATCGCTTGCTCGTTTTCATTTACGGAGAAGGCTCCCCAGTCACCAATGCCGGAGCTGCGTGCGGCGGTCCACCCTTGCAAACTAGTTCCGTCAAATAGTGTTTTAAAACCATCCTCCGCAAATAGAGAATAGGTGAGCAGGCATAGAAGTGGGGTGAGTCGTTTCATTTTGTGTAATAGATTGGACTGGGGAGGGCAGCTTAGCTAGCCTTATCCATTATGGACCATAGGGCCCGCGCTTTGATTGGCTTCTGGAGCCCTCCATTCATGCCTGCTTGAATTAAATCAAGTTGGTCCTCTTTAAAGGCGAGCGCAGTAATGGCTATGATCGGGGTGGTATTCCCTCTTTGACGGAGTATGCGAGTCGCCTCAAATCCACTCATCCCTGGCATTTTTAGATCCATTAAAATGATAGAGAAATCTTGCGAGTCGCATAGGTCGACCGCTTCCTGCCCGTTCTTAGCATGTGTCACATGAAAATGGCGTTGCTTTAAATAAGTTTTCATTAGCTCCGCGTTACTGGGCTCATCTTCGACGAGTAATATTTCTTTGCCTAAGGATGAGGACATGCCGCTGTCCTCGCTGATGTTCGTTATCTTTTGTGAGTCGTCGGTTTCGGCTGCTGGCAATTGGTTTTGAAGTGTTTGTTGCAGAGGCATTGGGAGCTGGACGTGAAATTCGGCTCCTTGGCTGTAGCTCGGGTTGATCCAAATCTTGCCGTTCATTAGTTCTGTGAGCCGTTTGCATATAGCTAAGCCCAAGCCCACACCTTCATATGCGCGACTATGTGAGCCGTCGAGTTGTTGGAATTCCTGGAAGATGATTTCGTGTTGTTTCACCGGGATGCCAGGGCCTTGGTCACGTACGGTGAGGTGCAGGCTGGGTGCATCTGTAGGATCACTTTCGTTGACTGATTCTATTTCAGCAATGACTTGGATCTCTCCTGATTTTGAGAACTTTATAGCATTGCCGACTAGGTTGAGCAGAATTTGCCGTGTACGTGTCGGATCGATACAGCAAGGGGTATGTAGTTCAGGGCTGATTTTAAATTTTAAAATCAAGCCTTTATCCTTACAGGGCTGATCGAAGATGCTGCAGATGTCATCCAGGATATCTTGTAATAGGCTAGGCATCGTTTCGATCGTGAGTCGGCCGGCTTCGATGCGTGAGATGTTTAATATATCTTCGATTAGTTGTAATAGGTCTGTGGAGCGTGATTTGATGATCTTTAGCCAGCCTCGTTGTTCGTCGGGCAGGTTCGTGGTGTTGAGTAGCAGGTCGGCAAAGCCGAGTATCGGATTTAGGGGCGTGCGTAATTCATGACTCATAGTCGCGAGAAAGACATTCTTTGCTTGGCTGGCCGCCTCGGCTGCTTCTTTTGCTTCGATGAGCGCGGCTTCGTGTTTCTTGATCTCAGTAATGTCTTGGTGAGTGCCATACATCCATTCCGGCCTGCCGTCTTGCGTGCGTGTGGCGAGTTTTCCGCGATCCATAATCCAGATCCACGAGCCGTCTTTGTGCTTCATGCGCAGTTCACAGGTGTAGTAGTCTGTTTTGCCCTCGAAGTGTTCGTTGATGCGTTTCGTTGCGATTTTGAAATCGTCGGGATGGCATAATCCGATCCAGGTGTGCACTGTGATTGGAGCTAGCTCTTCTAGGCTATGGCCTGTCATTTCAGCCCAATATTCATTGAGCTTGAGCGCGCCGGTTTTCACATTCCATTCCCAAGTTCCGACATGGGTGCCGGAGAGTATATTGGAGAGCCGTGTTTGCTCGGCGGCTAATACTTCTTCCATTTGTCGGCGTTCCGTATTGTCTTGCACGATGGAGAAGAGCACGGGTTCTTCATCCTGCTGGATGCAAATAAATAGGACTTCGACTGTTCTTTGTGCGCCGTTGCGTAAGCGGTGTTTGAACTGATAGCTCTTCCTTTCACCTGTAGTGATCTGTCCTAAAACATCCTCCGTTGCGGCAAAGGCACCTCCGTCGATTTGTGATAAATTGAGTTGTGTGAGTTCGGACTGGGGGTAGCCGTAATAGGCCAGTGCGGCGGGGTTGGCATCGAGGATTTGTCCGTTTTTGGGGGCGATCAGGAGGATCGGTGTGGCGCTGTTTTTGAACAGACCTGCGGTTTGACTTTCACTTTCTTTGAGATGAATCAGCAGCTTACGCTGTTTGTAATAAAGAAATCCGATTACAATGCCGCAGCCAGCGATCAATACGGCAATGATAAATGCAGTGATGAAGTAGGTCTTGTATTTAGCATAGGTGGAGAGCGGCTTATCAAGTATGACAGCTCCTTGAGGTAATTGTGAGAGACGTATCTGATGGCGCTGTAGCTCTTTGTAATCGAAATAGTAAATATTGCCGTAATTTTCGATCAAAGTATTCTCGGGCAGTGGTTGTCCGTTGAGATAGTCTTCTGCTAATTTCGTTGCCAATTGTGCCATTTGGTAGTGCGAGACGACTTTGCCCCCGAGGAATCCGAGCCCTATACCGTGAGAATAGGGATAGAAGATCGGTCGTTGCGTGTGCTGCTTGAGCCACAATGTCAGATCCAAGAAACTCTTCTGTGTGCCTTCCTTGTCCATGTAAGCCGATAGCAAGAGTAAGGCGTCATTCTTCGCATACGATTTTAGCTGTTGTGCCAGCTCGTTATAGCTCAGATGGCTCAAGTCTTCGACCTGTAGACGAGCTCTAATTTCGGGTGATAGGTCATACAATAGAGATTTTAATTGGGCCTGACCGCTGGGAGTGGGATCGGTAATCACGTGTAATGTGTCCAAGTCAGGAAAGAGATCGAATGCGAGAGCTGCGTTCGCATACAGCGAATTTTGTTCTAAAATCCCCGAAAAGTCGGCACGCTCTACAGCGAGTTGGGCGAATTGATGATCGTTAATTCCGAAGAAGATAACTGGCGTGGTGCCGAGTAGTTCATCTTTATATTTCAGTAGAAATTTCAGGGCATTGTCATCCGATGACAGTATGAGGTCGTAGTTGCCGTCAGATTCGACTTTGTCGCGGATGTGTTCGTATGTGATCGGGAAACGCTCTGCCATCGGGCGGCGCTTGGTGTCCATATAGACGACGTCGAGTTCGCGGTTGGCTTGATTCAGTAGTTGTGTAACCGCTTGAAAATGGCCTGGCGCTGAGGTGAATTCTGAGTGGTAGGAACTGAGGTAGAGAATGCGTTGCGTGGGCGACGTTGCGAATGCGGTTGCGATTGCAAAGAACAGCAAAAATAGGCTCGTGATCTTGACTGGTATCGACTGGGGCATGCCGCATTCCTTCATGTAGAGGATTACGGCTTTGTATTTGAAATGAGTTGTGTAAGCAATCCTATTTTAGCTTAGGGGATAAGCGCTATGATCTTCTATTTAGGACTTTGGGGCACTGTCCTTATGTTCGTTCTTGCGAGTGATTGACCATGCGACGCCGCTAATTACCAGTGCAGAAGCGATGGCTAAGCGTACTGTGAATTGCTCGTCGATGAATACGATACCGCCTAAGGTTGCTAATAAGGGCACCAGTAGTTGAGCAACTGCAGCCTGAGTAGTTGTTAGTTTGGGGAGCGCTGTATACCATAGGACATAACCTAGCCCAGAGGTGATGCTTCCGGATAGGAGCGCAAGTATGACGCCAGGGAGGCTTAACTGCATACTTGCCAGGGCACAGACACTGCCTGCTAATGCTAAGGGGGTGGCTCTTAGGAAATTACCCGATGTGGTTAAGGTGGGAGATGTGCGGTTTTTCCCTGCGATGGAGTACAGGCCCCATGCGATTCCACTGACCAGCATTAGGAGTGCGCCTAATGGATTGGGAGCTGAGACTCCTGGAGAAACTAGATAAATGATGCCTGCGATCGCCACGGTGAAAGCAATCCATTGCTGGGGGTGCATGCGTTCGCCTCGACGATGAGCGGCTACTAGCATCGTAATCTGGACTGCGCCGAAAAGTATCAGTGCGCCTGTGCCTGAGCTGAGAGATAGGTAGGCCATCGAAAAGGCGGCGGCATAAGCATAAAGTGCGAGTCCTGAGCGCCAGGAACCATGTGTCCAGCCTGTGCTCCTATTGGGGGCGATTCTTATTGAGAGTGGTCCTAGCACTATGGCAGCGCCTAGGAGACGAAGTGAAGTAAAAGAGTGGGGATCAATGGCACCTTCTTCCAACGCAAGCCGACATAGTACAGAATTGCCGGCAAAGGCGATGAGCGTTAGCGCTGGTAAGCAGAGGACTTTGATTTGCGCTAACACGTGTTTATTATCTGTGCCATGGCTGTTCATGGAAGTTGCAGAACAACTTGGGGCCGCACAGTCACGAGTCATATCGCATTTTTTGTCTAGGAGTCGACTTTTATTCTCCGTCTAGGACCGTGCGTAGATCGTAGATGTATGCGTTGGTGGCCTTGAGGATTGCTCCCAGTTCTCGGCCTGGCAGGGGATACCATTCAGGCAGAGCGAGCTTTTGCGCTTCCGTGGCCTCGATCACGACTCGACCGTTGCGTAAGCTGTGCCACTCCAAGTAGAGGCAGTTGCTCCAGTGGTAGGGCATGGGAATTTTGTTTGTATAGTAATATTCGAGCTCGTCTTCGGGGATATCGAGGACCTTGACCTTACGTGCGGCGGTGATGTCGCCGATCACGCCCGTTTGTTCGCGGGCGATGTCGAGCAGATGTGCCGGCATGGGCTTGGGCTGTGGGTTGGAGAATTTGCGTAGTTGCCCCGCCAAGTCGCGGTAGATACCAATTTTTAAGTTCATTCAGTTTGTTGCCGTGTTGAATTAGCCGAGAATTAGTAATCAGTGATTATCGGTTGGTTCGTAGACTGGGATCAGAAACTGCTGATTCAGATCGAGGCCGGGCACTTTGAGCAGCATTTCCAGTTCCCAGTAGTGGGGTGGGTCGCCTTGGATCCGCGTGGCCGGTTGGTCGTCGGGGAGGTCGAATCGGGCGGATACACGACCGGGGCGCGCCGCAAGGTCGGCGGCATCCAGTGTCTGCGTGGCCTCGTAGATGACCTCGTGCACCAAGCGCTTGCTGCGGTTTTTGCCGCTCCCGCTGGTGATGTAGAATTCCTTCAGGCAGCGCAGGTGGAGACGGGCGGATTCGCCTTTGCGTATGCTGGGGGGCAGCTCAACTTCGAGCTCGACCGACTCCCCGGGGACGAGTGGAAAGTGGGGGTAGTGAAGACGGGTGCGGCCAAATTTAACGGCGTGCCAAATGGTCCGGAGCAGGTGGACGAAGACGGCGATCACGATCAAGTTCATGGTGATGGCGGAGAGGCTGAGAATCCATGGCGTCGGGGCGCTTTCGTAGGCCAGGTAATTCGGAATGGATGCGAAGACGATTATGAACAGGCAGGCCACCATGGATTTGCGCACAGGCGTCCAGCGCGGAGGGGAAAAGCCATTTCGATCCCAGGGGTAGTCGGCCATGGCGGCATCATTGGGGTAGCGATGTTTGAGTTTATTGACCGCCCATAGCACGCGGGCTTGTTGAAGCCCCATACTCCAGATCATGAGCCCGGCCATGAGAAAAACCAGTCCCGCCGCGGTAACCAACCACACCGGGCCATTGACTCTGCTCTCGTCGAATGGGACCAGCCCTAAGCTCCCCAGAGTGAAGTAGAGCCCGAAGCCGAAAAAGGGTAGGCCGAAGAGCAGCATCGTCTTCGGCGCGGTCGTTGAATGCACGCCGACCGCTTGTAAGCTGTGGCGCTTGAGACAATAAGGGGTGGAGTCGGACTGCATCGGGATCATTGTATAGTCGTATCCGCCACTGTGAGTCAACCGATTGGGGGTTTCTGTAAGTGCCTGTCCCTGTTTATGGTCTCATGGTGGAACCTACAAGGTAATGACGGAGCGTCATCGTAGATGGCATAGCAATTGTCCCCGTTTTGAAGCCAATTAGCCCGGGGGGCCAAGATCGACTTCTTCAACCTGCTTAAACACTGGACTAGCGGGTAGTCGTTTACCCGGGCTGAAGTTTCGTTTTTTTTTGAAAGGAACTTGAGGGCCGACGCCTTCACGGCCCCGTAGATATCTGTCAATAGGCCTCCGGCAATCGTCAATAGTATCCATTCAAGTAGTTCCATTGTCCTTGATAATACGTAATGCCATGCCCGCAGAATTACGCAAGTTCAGATGTTCTCCCCTTACCCGCTTACCAAAAAAGAAGCTTTTAGACGTTACAGAGCATTACTAGTGATCTGCGCACTTCGGAATAGGAGGTGTTGTCACAGGATTAGGTGCAACTGTGATTTTCTGCCGCAAATAAAATACAACCTATTTTCACAGACTCAAAGTGCCAGTGTAATAACCCTCGTAATGGCACAATGTCCACAGTCACACAAAAAAGCCCCGAACTCCCCAAGCCGCAGTTCGGAGCCTACTTGTATGGGGACTTCCAATAAAACTCGCTGTTATTCATGTCTGGCGAGGGTTAAGTCGGGAACATTCGGGAACTGCACTGCCTTCACCCTCGTCAAATCCCAAAATTCTGTAGAATGGAAGGGCGTGAGCAACAAGGACACAGGCCCCGCAACAATTAAGGCAGCACGCATTCAAGCACGTGCTAACATCGTTGCTGCCTTGATTGGCTTTTTCGCGATTATCATTGCTGCCATGATAGCCGTTTTATTTGGATAAAAGCAGGGAATCAGAAACTGGTAGGTCAGAAACTGGCATTGCTCCGCCATCTACACTTCGTCTCGTCCGTTATTCTAATAATTTAGGTGGGCGTGGGGTGTCATTGAGATGGGGCGTCTACGTATGGGCTACGTATCGACATAGGTCCCATTCGAAGCCAGACAGGAGTCTGGCGCTCCCGGGATCGCCAGACTCCTGTCTGGCTTTGGGCGAGTTCGAGATCGAGTAAACGTTTTGCTGCGTTTCGCAATGACATCCGTGGGCGTGTCGATCCAATCCGCTGGAATTTACCAGAAGGATTTGTAAGTGCTTGTCCCTTCCTTTTGTGCCCTTGCCCGCTACGAAAACAGTTGAATCGCGGAAATGTTGTAGGTCGGCACGCCCGCGTCGCTCAATTGTTGGATTTCTGTATCTTTGCTCACGACAAGGTTCAGTAGCAGAGGTTTGTCTAGTATCTCTGAAAGGTCTTTAAAATGTCTGGCTTCGTGCCGAGTGGCGTGATCCGTCATTTTGCACTCGATCGCGATATAACCTTTTTCGTGTTCGAGCAGTAGGTCGATTTCGCGCCCATCGCTTGTTCTGAGGTGATGGAGCTGCCAAGGGAGGCGATGTGTGTCGACTATTTTGATGATTTCGCTGGCGACGGTGGATTCAAATTCGTGGCCATCGAGGATGCCTCTCTTCTTCAGGATAGATCGCCGGACGCCTGCATCCAGGAAGTGTAGTTTGGGCATTTTGCTCAGTCGCTTTTCATGGTTTCGAGTCCATGACGGAATCATTTTCACTTGGTAGCTGATTTCCAGGTAGTGGATGAAATTCTTAGCGGTGGGTGCCGATATGTCGGCGGCTCTGGCGAGGGCAGAGTAGTTAATTGGCTGAGCAGTTCGTAAGGCGGCAATTTTTTGCGCACGGACAAACGGCTCTAGCCGATCCAATTTTGCGAGATCTTGCAGGTCACGCTGTAAGTAAGCCAAACTGTAGTCCTCCAGCCATTCGTAGCGATCCGTGTCGTCCCAGCCGGGCTGGTGCAAGGCAGGCATGCCTCCGAATTGTTCGAGTGCCTCCCAGTGCTTTGAGGCAAGTGCGTAGGCATCTTTCAAGTGCTCGTCGGGTGGTCGGGTCTGCAGATTTTGCGCGGCACTGTCCGGATTTAAAAGCAACTCTTCCAGGAGTGAACGGTTGTCGCCTTTTTTCGCGATCTCCAAGAGGGAGTATGGGTAGAGATTCTGGATGGCTGCCCGGCCGGCGAGGCTCTCCCGGATGCCTTTCATTAATAGAAACTGTGAGGAGCCGAGAAGGATGAACTCCATCTCAGGGTATCGGTCGTAGCAGGACTTGATTGTCTCAAACAAGTCGGGTGCTTTCTGCACTTCATCCAAAATGACTCGCGGATAATTCGCCTGCCACTGAGCCGGGGTGTAGCGGAGGTAGGTCTCCCGCTCCAGCGGGCTATCCATGCTGAGGATCGGTAATTCAGGGAAACAGTTCTTGGCAAGTGTCGTCTTCCCCACTTGCCGTGCCCCTGTCAGCGCGATCATGCGACCACGGTCTTTCTTCTTTAAGTCAAGTAGCTTATTTTGACATTGGCGTAAATTGTAAACCATTAGTTTTAATATTACGCCCAAATCAAAATTGTCAATTTGGAATACGCGCTGTGGAATATGCTTTAAAACAGCGCCAACTGATCGTCTTCTTCCTTCGTGTCGCTGCCGGACTTTTCCTTTTTCATGCGTTTGCGCAGGAGGTTGTGGGAGGAGTCGTCGGCTTCGAGGCGTTCCAGAATGGTTTTGGCGCGGTCGATGACTGTCGTCGGCAGGCCGGCGAGTCTGGCGACTTGAATCCCATACGAACGGTCGGCGGCGCCTTTGATTACTTGGCGCACGAAGACGATGTCGTCGTTCCATTCCTTGACTGCGACGGAATAGTTCTCCACTCGAGCGAGGGTCTTGGCCAGCTGGGTGAGCTCGTGGTAGTGGGTGGCGAACAGGGTGCGGGCGCCGGTCTTTTCGGGGTGGAGGTGCTCGATTACCGCCCAAGCGATGGAGAGGCCGTCGTAGGTGCTGGTGCCGCGGCCGATCTCGTCGAGGATGACGAGGCTGCGGGGCGTAGCGTTGTTGAGGATGTTGGCGGTCTCGTTCATCTCGACCATGAAGGTGGAGTTGCCGCGGGCGAGTTCGTCGCTGGCGCCGACGCGGGAGAAGATGCGGTCGACCACGCCGAGCTCGCAACTGCGGGCGGGCACCCAGGCGCCGGACTGGGCCATCAGCACGATGAGGGCGACTTGGCGGATGTAGGTCGACTTACCCGCCATGTTGGGGCCGGTGATGAGTGCGATCTGTGGCGCGTCTTCGGAGCTGGCAGAGCTGGAGAGGCGGCAGTCGTTGGGTACGAAGGCATGGGTGCCGGCGAGACCGAGGCGCTGCTCGCGCATCATTTGCTCGACGACGGGGTGCCGACCTTGATCGATGAGTAGTTTGTCCGACTGGTCGAGCTTTGGTTTGCAGTAATCCCACTCGCGGGCGAGGGTGCTCCAGCCGATAAAGACGTCGATCTCCGCCATCGCGGCAGCGGTTTCCTTGAGTGCGTCGGCGTGCTCCAGAATGGCTTCGATGAGGCCGTTGAAGAGTGCTTCCTCGCGGGCGATGGCCTTTTCTGCGGCGTGTAAGATCTCACGTTCGCGCTCCTTGAGCACGTCGGTGGTGTAGCGCTCGGCGTTTTTCATCGTCTGCTTGCGCACGTAGTCTTCGGGCACGAGGGCGATGTTACTCTTGGTCACTTCGATGAAATATCCGAAGGCACCGTTGTAGCGAATGCGCAGGTTTTTGATACCTGTGCGTGCTTGCTCGGCTTGCTCGAATTCGGCCAGCCACTTCTGGCTGTCGCGGGTGAGGCTGCGAGTGTGATCGAGCGATTCATCATAGCCGTCACGGATGGTGCCGCCGTCGGCGATGTTGCTGGGCAATTCCTCCGCTAAGCCGCGGTCGAGGGTGGCTGAGAGGCTGCCGAAGTCGTTAATACGCTCAGCGATGGCCGCTACGGGCGTGTCAGGGAATTCCAACAAGGTGGTCGCGATTGCGGGCAAGGCCGCCAGGGTGTCGCGCACGCCGCCGAGCTCGCGCGGGTTGCGCATGCGGTTTTGCAGGCGGCTCAAGATGCGCTCAATGTCGCGCACGCCTTTGAGTAGATTTTGCAATTCAGTTGCAAGTCCCGGTGCGGTGACAAATTCGCCAACGCAATTTTGTCGACGGGTGATTTCTGTCAGATCCAATTCTGGCGCGCACAGCCAGCGTTCTAATAGGCGCGCTCCGGGGGCGGTCACACAGCCATCCATCGCCGCCAGTAGTGAGCCGTGGCGAGTGCTGGCGGCTGATTTGAAAATTTCTAAATTACGCAGGGTCGCAGGATCGAGGAGCAGCGTGCGTTCGCTGCTGTATTCGCGAATTTTGCGCAAATTCTCCGGTTTCGCGCAGAGTGTTTCGGTGGCGTAGTGGATCAAGGCTCCGGCTGCGCCGAGGGCGGGGTGATCTTGGCCAATGCCAAAGCCTTCCAAGTTCATGACTCCCAGCGCTTCCATCACCGACTGAGCGCCCGCTGCTTCGTCAAAGTGGTAGTCGGGGATCGGGCTGATCGCGCGGCCATCACCGATATGAGTGTAGAGCTCGCGAAAGCGTTGATCGGTATGTGGTAGCGTCCAGCTTTCGGCGGCGTTTTCGGGGACAATGATCTCGCGGGGATCTAAGCTCTCGAATGCGGCAAAGAGATTTTCCGGCTTCACCTCGGAGGCGAGGAAAAATTCCCCAGTGGTGAGGTCCAGCCAAGAGGCGTTGAGCGCTTTCTTGCCCAGCGAGAGCGCCAGCAGAAAGTGATTGCGCTGCGCATCGATCTGAGTGTCGGCCAGACGCGTGCCCGGGGTGATAATGCGCGTCAGTTCGCGCTTCACCAGCTTGCCTGGTTGCGGGGTTTCCACCTGGTCGCAGATGGCGATTTTGATCCCCTGGTCCAGCAGCTTTTGAATGTAACCGTCCGCCGCGTGAAACGGGATGCCCGCCATTGGCATGCCGTGGCGATGGGTCAGGGTGATGCCGAGCAACTTTGCGCCCCATTCAGCATCTTGCTTAAAGATCTCGTAGAAATCCCCCAGACGGAACATGAGGAGAGTATCATCAGCTAGCTTGGCACGCATTTCGTGCCACTGCTGCATCATTGGGGTGAGTTTCTTTGGTTGTTCGGAAGCCATGAGAGGGGCGATACAAGAGATTCAGTCATGCAGATCAATACAGATCCCAATTTTTCCATGACAAGATCGAGCCATAGCCACATCGGCTATAAATAGCCCGGCCCTCGCAGTCCTTTGAGCGCCACCAGTGGCTCGCTTGCTTGCGATTGGATCTGACGCGGTTTGGAGCGGTGCTTTTGTCGGGTTGAATGCTGCCATTTTTCCAAATGAGAATTGATAAACTCGCGTGAGCCCAAAACCGCGCCCTCAGAAAAGTATCGTATGCGGCATCTGAGTAGTATGTGAGGTGGGAGCTTACCCGCTTCCTCTTCCAGCACATGAATCGCCTGCGCGCGGTTAAACTGTGAGGTCCCCGCCTTAGGTGCGCCGCCTTTGCCGAATAGCATACAGCGGTAAGATTGTAATGCATCTGTATCTGAGCATTCGTAAAGGCCCGCAGTTATAAATTTAAGCGCAGCCACCGCCTTCTTTTGACCACTCACCGCTTCCGCGTAACCACAAAAACGGTAATCCTTCGGATCATTGACTAAGCCCGCCCGCACCGGGTTCAAATCGATATAGGCAGCCATCGTTTGCAAGGCATTCCCCTTGCCTTCGACCAAGACACTCTTGAAACGATCCGACCACAACGGGCCGAAGCGCTGATGCGTCTTATTAAACCAAGTCGAAAAGCGTTGTTTCAGAGTTTTCATAAACGCCGAGATGTCCCCCATTCGTGCCAGTAACTGAGCGCGGATCGTAGCTGCATCTGGGCCATTCGATTTCAGTTCCTGTGCGATCCGTTCAGCCGAGGCCGCTTGATAGACAGTTGGTTTTGGGTAGAGCATTCGATAGCGGCGGATCAGCTCCGTATCGCTCACTGAGCTCGCCTCAGGCACACGCACCAGCACATGGAAGTGGTTGTTCATCATGCAGTAAGTCAGCACTTCGACACCCGAAAAATCCGCCACACGATGCAGCATCTTACGAAACATTTCCATTTCACGCTCCTTAAACAGCGCCGCCCCATTCACCGTCCGTGACATGCAGTGGTAGATACCATCTGAAGCCGAGAGAATCCGTTTTGTTCGCATATCTTACAATCTAGCAGCCGGGCGCCACTTAGCAAGCTTCAATATAAGGGACAGGTCTATATAATGGAGTTCGAGCGGTGTTCAATTGATCCGTATTAAAAGGCGTTATAGACTTGCCTGAGCGAATGGTGGGTTGGCTCATGAGGCTGTCGGCTCTGATGTGGTGGCCTACCAGCGTATAAATTTCAAGGTCAGCTGGGAGCGTCTACGTGGATTGGCAGAGAGAAGTGGAGAGTAGTTGCGGTTGTGGTTTTTACACTCCAGCCGGGTCTGATCATCTCGTTTCGGAGCTCAAACCTGTGTGTCGGGCGGTTTGTTTATGGGCTTGAGGGCGAGGTTTTTGCGAGTCTTCGCTTAGTCATGAGGCTGCTCGCTTTTGCTGAGTAGCCAAAGGATGGGGGGGCTGTTGGGGGATGGGGGCGTGTGGCATTCGATGCTGTGTCCAAGCTTTTTCTGCGCTCGCATCCAATTTTCGACGACTTGAGATTCTTCTATCCCGCCTGGGTGACCTCGGTAGGCGGTGACACATAATAGGCCGTTGGGCTGTAGTAGTTGGAGCGAGGCTTGTAGGGCTTTTTCTGTGCTGGATGGTAGGGTTTGTACGGATTTATCGCTGCCGGGAAGGTAACCGAGATTGAAGAGTATACTGGATACTTTTGCTGTATGACTGTTGCAGAGTTCTTGCAAATAGGTGGCATGATCCGTGCAGTGTAGCTCCACGCGATCATTTAGTTTGGCGTGTGTGAGTTTTGCCTGTGTGGACTGAAGTGCTGCCTCTTGGATATCTATGGCGATTACGTGACCGTTCTCGCTTACGGTTTGAGCGAGATAAAGGGTATCGTAGCCGTTACCTGCTGTGGCATCGATGGCGAGATCGCCTGCTTTGAGGTGAGCCGTGAGTCGTTGGTGGACTTTTTGGGTGAGTTGCATCTTTTAAAGGGTAGGTTTGAGGCTGAAGCGGGCAATGTCGACTTCTGGGGGAATGGGGGTGCCTGTTCGCAGGTGATGGGCGAGTTGTTGTGTCATCGCAGGTGCCGTGGAAGCGCCTTTGGAGCCTAAGCCGTTGATGAGGTATAGGCCCGCTTGGCTGGGGTGGACTCCAATGACTGGGCGGCTGTCGAGGGTGCTGGGCCGGACGCCCGCAAGATGTGCTGTGATTTGAATTGTGTGTGATTCTTTGAGTGCTTCGTGGGTGGCCGCGAGGAGCTCTTCTTTGCGAGTTTGTGTGGGGGTATCGCTTAGATCGGTCTCGTCGTAAGTGGCTCCAATGCGAAAGCTGCCATCGGGGTAGGGTAATAACCACTTTTTGTGATGATACAGTTTGCGCGGGAGTTGTAGCGTGGGGCTGTTGCAGAGGAGGGTTTCGCCTTTGGCTGGTTGTAAGGCTATGTTGGGAAACCAAGGGTTGTGTATGGCCGCCGCGCCTTCGCAGAAAATAACTTTTGTTGCGTGTAGGTCCTGGTATTGCCAGCCGTCGGCTTTTTGCTGTAGTGCGCTGTGGTGAAAGGTTTCATCGCGAAATAGACCTTGCTGTGCAAAAGCGGTCCGTAGACATGTGACCAGTTTGGGGAGGTCGACATAAGCTGCTTGTTCGATGCCGAAGCTGCCATGGGGATCGTTGAAATCGGGAGCAGCTTGGCCAGGAGCGAAGTAGCGGTTGAGCACGTTTTGGTAGCGCGGGTTGCGTAAGCGGCGGCCTAGGCGTTTGATGTCGTCTGCATTCTGGCAAAAACGAATTTCAGGTATGCGGTGGTAGACTTGAATGCCGAATTGTTGTTCGAGGGAGTGATAGGTGGCCTGGGCCTCGGGGAGCAATTGATCGAAATTCCAGGTTTTTGTCATCCAACGTCCGGTGACCGGGTTGATCACTCCGGCTGCTACCTTATACGCAGCGGGCATGGCTGTGCTGCCGAGCAAGAGGAAGCGTTGTCCGGCTTGCTGGAGTCGCCAGGCGAGTAGGCAGCCTGCGAGGCCGGCGCCGACGATGAGGTGTGACGTGTGACTGGGAGATGAGATGTTGATGAATGTATGCTGAATGCTGAAGGTGTCGGGGAGCAAGACATTGTGTGCGGAGTGTGCTTGTTCACGCGAGGAGAGGCTTGGGTTCTGGATTGCCTGTTGGGGGGATTGTCTTGAGAATGTTGTTGAGCGATGAGTATTTTTAATAGCTTGCGTGATTTATTTTGTAGAAGACCTCAAAAATTGGGGCCGAATCGCTCGCGGGCGGAACGGGGGCAGTTTGGTGAAGATCTCGCTGCGGACTACTGTAGGCGCCGGTTGGGCTATCGGATAATCGCTCGCAACTGGCGCTATAAGCGGGATGAGCTGGATATTGTTTGTATGGATTCGGGGGTGTTGGTGTTCGTCGAAGTGCGGGCGAGAGCGGCGCATGCACTGGTTGGCGGCTATCATTCAATCGATGCTCATAAGAAGCGTGTGTTGCTGCGTGGATGTAAGTCCTATATAAATCGGTTGCAAAATCCACCGAAACACGTCCGTTTTGATGTGATCGAGGTATCCATCTCTGATGAGGGAGAGGGATGCGTTCGCCATTTTGGCAATGTGCCACTTTTTTCTAAACACTACACTGACCAATCATGAGTCCTGATATTGACGAAGCGAGACACCCTTTTTTGAAGGGATTAAGTAAACACCGTGGTGCACCGCCAACGGTGGTCGTGATTTTTGGTGCCTCGGGTGATTTGACGGCGCGTAAGCTAGTGCCTGCGATTTTTAACCTTGGGGTGGATAATTTACTTCCGGGGGAGTTTCACCTGATTGGTTTCGGACGTAAGCCGATTGCGGATGAGGATTTTCGGGTGATGATGGATGAGGCGATTGCAGAGCATTCACGCCGTCCGTTGAACAAAGAGATCTGGGAGCGGGTGCGGCAGAACATGTCGTATCACTCGGGCGGCTATGATGAGTCGGCTGCTTTTGATTCTCTGGCTGAGAAGATTAATCAGATCGAAAAGGATCTGGGGCGTGATATGCAGCGGATGTTCTATATTTCGACGCCGCCGAGTGTGTTTGAGCCGATTATAGAGAATCTGGGCTCGAGTGGTATGGCGCAAGCCCATGTGCATACGAAGTTGGCATCGAAGGTGGTGATCGAGAAGCCATTTGGTCGTGATTTGGAGTCGGCGCGTGAGTTGAATAAGGTCATTAATGGAGTGTTTGAAGAACCACAGGTTTATCGGATCGACCATTATTTAGGCAAAGAGACGGTGCAGGACTTGCTGGTGCAGCGTTTTAGTAACTCGATTTTTGAGCCTTTGTGGAATCGTGAGTACATTGATTGTGTGCAAATCACGGTGGCGGAAAGTCTGGGTGTCGGCTCGCGTGGTGGTTATTATGACACGAGTGGAGCGCTGCGTGACATGATTCAAAATCACACCATGCAGTTGGTCGCACTAACGGCGATGGAGCCGCCGGTCTCTTTGGACCCGGAATCGATTCGTGATGAAAAGGTGAAGGTGATTAAAGCGATCCAGCCTTTGAAGCTTGATGTGGATGGGGGCGATGTGGTGCGCGCCCGCTACACGAATGGTTTGGTCAAGGGAGAACCCGTTAAGGGCTATGCCGAAGAGCAGGGGATTCCTGAAGACTCTTCGACGGAGACGTATGCGGCGATGCGCTTGGCGATTAATAATTGGCGTTGGCAGGGAGTGCCTTTTTACATCCGTTCGGGCAAGCGTATGGCGCGCCGTGCGAGTGAAATCGCGATCCAGTTTAAGCGTCCTCCTGGTATTCTCTTTTCGGAGGGGGACAAGTTTAACGTGGCCGCCAATACCATGGTGATCAGTATTCAGCCGGATGAGGGCGTGACGATTGTTATGAACTCTAAGATTCCTGGTCTGGAGACGCGTGTACGCAACCTGTGAAGATGCACTTCCGTTACTCGACGACTTTTGGCTCGAACACACCGGAAGCTTATGAGCGTTTGATTTTGGATGCGATGGTAGGCGATAGCACATTGTTTATTCGAGGCGATGAGACGGAGGCTTCGTGGAAGTTGGTGACACCTGTGCTGGAAGACTGGGAGCAATGTGGTGTGCATGGACTAAAGGAGTATACCGCTGGTTCGTGGGGGCCACTGGAGAGCGAGCGTCTACTGTGGGAACGTGGGCATCAATGGCGTCGTTCCGGTTGATTGGCTGGTGGCACTGTCTCGACAACGAAAATGTAATTTCTGTTTATGAAAGATTTAATCGACGTATTGCCAGGTATTGATCTGCCCGTGGGGGAGGTGACGAGTCGTCTTGACCGGATGTGGGAGAGCGATACTGCGGGATCGCCGTCGGCCTTCCGTGCGTCGCAGATGAATGTGGTCTTGCATTTTGGCTGGGGGGTGTCGGCTGACGAGGCGCATGAGCGTTTTGAGGCCTTGTTGACTTTTGCGCAACGCTACCCGAGCCGGATTATCGTGCTTTGCCCTTCCAGTGAGATTTCGGATGGTTCGATGCGGGCAAAATTATTTAGCCAATGTTATATTGGTGATTCGCATCGTGAAATGTGCTGCTGTGAGGCTTTAATACTGGGCTATCAGCCTGAGAACTGTGGGTATTTGGCCAATCAGGTGTCTGTGTGGCTGGAGCCGGACTTGCCGAGCTATCATTGGTTTTGCGGAGTGCCCGGAGAGCGTATTGAGCAGTATTTCGATAATCTGCTGCTGGGAGTACGTCGTTCGATTTATGATAGCAGCTATGAGGGGCGGGACCTTAATCAACTGAACTGGCCTGAAGGTGGGCGAGTCGGCGACCTTGCCATGGCGCGCTTGTTGCCAGTGCGTCAAGCGATCGGTCAATTCTTGAGTGGATACGAGGTCAGTGAATTGTGCCGCGGACTAGAGATGGTTCGCGTGCGACATGGCGCCTCTATGTCGGGCGAGGGGTTGCGACTAATGGAGTGGGTGCGCGACTGTTTGAGTGATTGCCAGCAGTACAAGGATTGCTCTGTAAGGGAGGTCAAGTATGCACTGGAAGCCTGTGATGACAGCGACGCGGAGTGTGCCTTGGCATTAGAGTTCGTTTACACGGATGGTCGTTATCTGCGATGGCGCAAATTTTGCGAAGGCACGATGGGCGAGATTGAGGCCTCGCTGGGTAAGTCGGTCGAGAAGATCTCGACACGGGTGAAGCCGCTGGGAGCGGATCAGGCGCTGGCGGAAGCCTTGTTTTTCTAGGGATTTTGGAGTTCGTCGAGAGCGGCAAGCACTTCGGCGGCTTGTTGGCTGGTGGCTGCTTTGAGGTCGCGCCAGACGAGTGTGCCGTCTTTAAAAATGTAAGCCTGACGACTGTAGCGTCCTTTTCCAAAAGCTTTGCAAACTTGGCCTTCGGGATCGGCTATGAGTGTGAAGGGGAGCGTGTGTTTGGCGCGAAACTCGGCTTGGAGCTCAGCTTTATCGGTGGATACGCCGAAGATCTGGACATCGCGTGACTGCAGCTCGTCCCAAGCGTCGCGTAGGCTGCAGGCCTGTGCGGTGCAACCCTTGGTCATTGCTTTGGGGTAGAAGAATATCAGCGTGGTGCCATGGGCGAGTGCCTCACCTAGATCGATAGATTCACCTTGATCGTTAATGGCCTGTATTTGCGGGGCCGGACTGCCGATTTCCAGCGCTTCGGCTGAGAGCAGGCTTTGTAGCAGTGAGAAGATCATGATGATTAGGATGGATTGTTTCATAGGCAAAGATCGAGCCCTTGGATACTGTGGGGCCTTCGAGTGTTATTTCTTTTCTTCTGAAAAGAACGCGGAGGTGTTGGATAGGTCGGCTAATTTTTGAGTGGTGCGCTCCAGGCGGCTGGCGAGTGTTTGCATGATCTTGACTGCGATGTCGGGGTGTTGTTCCACCAGAGTCTCCAAGTCGGGGCATTCGTATTTGATTACTTTGGTCTGAGTGCGCGCTTTGACTGTGCAGGTGCGTGGGGTGTGTAAAATATCGCCAATCTCACCAAATATGGTGCCGGGGTAGATGAGCACGTTGAGCATTATATCGTTTTTGTAAACTTCGACGGCTCCCTTTTCTAAGACGTAAAACCCGTTGTCCATCTTCCCCTGCTTGAGAATGACCTCCCCCGTTCTGTATTCTTCGACTTTTTGCATGATTGGATCAGAAGGTATTCGCGGTCTCTAGGCAAGATAATGAGGGTGAATCGGCTCTGTATCGAATAGCGTTGACGACCTTTGACGTGGATTTAACACACTATCCTAATGTCACGCGTGTTTTGCTATTATCTCTTCATCGTTCTTGCAGTCGTGCACCTGGTCGGGTGTGCGCCGAGTGGTGTCGAGATTGTGAGTGAAACCGACGAGAAGCAATATCAGCTGGGGCAGGATTACAAGAGTCAGGGGCGAATGGAGGAAGCTTTAAGCGCCTTCTTACGGGTGGTTGACGCGCGTCGCGATGCGCCGGAATCGCATTTGGAAGCGGGCTATATATATCTGCGCACGATGAAGGACCCGGTGCGAGCGATTTATCACTTCGATCGCTATTTACAATTTAAGCCGCAATCGCCGCAAGCTTCGCAGGTGCGTCAATTGATTGAGACCGCGCAGAAAGAATTTGCCCGCCAATTACCCGCGCAGCCATATGAGGGGGAGCTGGATCGGATTGACCTGATGGATTTGGTGAAGACATTGAAGCAGGAGAACGATAGTTTGAAGCGTGAGTTGATGGCTGCGACGGCACGGGTGGAGCAACTTGAGAATGTGTTGGGGCAAGCGCGGCGTACTACGCAGGCACAGGCATCTTCAGCGCAACAGCAGGCGGTACAGGTCCGCGGCTCTACACCGACACAGTCCGCGGCGGTGCCGACGCCGAGTCCTAGTAACGCGCCGCGCACCTATACGGTGCAGTCGGGAGATACTTTGAGTGCGATCAGTAAGCGTTTTTATGGTACACCTTCGCGTTGGATTGATATTTACCAGGCCAATCGCGACCGATTGTCGAGTGAGAGTGCCTTGCGTGTTGGGCAAGAAGTGCGGATTCCGTAGCGAGCGGGACTACGTTTGACCTGCCTACACCTATACATAGCGTATTAGATCATGAAGTTGCGCTATTTTGATCACAACGCCACGACGCCACTTGCGGAGGTCGCGAAGACCGCTTGGTTGCAAGCGGTGGATACGCAATGGCTGAATCCTTCGAGTCCATACAGGCAAGCGGCGGCAGTGCGTGTGCGCTACGAGGCGGCACGTGCTTCGCTGGCGGAGTTGTTGGGGGTGGGCGTGAGTCGAGTCGTCTTTACGGCGGGCGCGACTGAAGCCAACAATGCGGTGTTCCGGCATTGGGGCGATCGACTGTCGGCGGATGCCCGCGTGGGAGTGAATCCGACGGAGCATCCCAGTGTGCTTGAAGCGGCAAAGGCATTTTTAGGAGAGCGGGTGCTGTGGTTGCCGCTGCTGGAAGATGGACGCGTCGACCTAAATGTACTGGAGCAACAGATACAATCGGGGGCCTTGACCGCCGTGTCTGTGATGGCGGCTAATAACGAGACTGGAGTGATTCAGGCCTGGCCGGAGATTGCGCGGCTTTGTCAGCAAGCGCAGATCCCCTATCATTGTGACGCCTCGCAATGGGTGGGGAAGATGCCTTTGGGCGGATTGTCGGATTGTGGCTACGTGAGTGCGTGCGCGCATAAGTTTGGAGGTCCGAAGGGGCAGGGCTTTCTGTTGCTGCCCGAAGGAGAGGAGGGCTGTCACATATTATATGGTGGGGCGCAGGAAGCGTTGCATCGGGCGGGCACGGAAGATGTGGCCGGAGTGATGGCAATGCTCGCAGCTTTGGAGTCTGCAGCTGTCGGGGAGGCAGAATTGCGTGATGCATTCATTGGGTGGATATGTCACGAGCTGCCTGGTGCACGAGTCGTCGGTATCGAGGCCGATCGTTTGTGGAACACAGTTTCGCTGGTGATGCCGCAGTTTCAAAGTGTGCGCTGGATTCGGCGTATGGAGCGGGCGGGCTTTTTGCTTTCGGCGGGCTCAGCTTGCGCGACGGGGAAGTCGACGGTATCGCATGTCTTGTCGGCAATGGGGCTGGAGACCGCTGAGGCGGGACGCGTCTTGCGAATTAGTTCTGGCGTCGAAACGACTGCTGAGGATTGGCAGGCCTTGGCGGATGCTTTGCTGTCTGCCTGGGGCGACTTACAGCGCGAGGCCCAGGCATCTAATAGCCAAGTGATCAGCATTGATTGATCGCGGAGATTTGACCGAATGCGTTTTTTAAAGCTACGTTTGCAGAATTTTCGTAATATTGAGTTTACAGAGCTCCCATTGGAGGGGGATCGAAACTTTTTATTAGGAGCCAATGGGCAAGGGAAGTCGAATTTACTAGAGGCGCTGGGGCTCGCGACTGCACTGCGCTCATTCCGTACCCAAACTATGGCTGCGCTGCCGCGTAAGGGATTTAAGGAATACAGCTTGGCCTATCAGTTGGAGCATGAGCGAGAGGGGCGCACTGAATTGGAGATTCACTTGGGGCGTGGGGGACGTCGTGTTTTGATTGATGGGGAGAAGGTGACGCGGCTGGTCGAGTTTATTGGGCGTTTTCCGACTGTGACGCTTTGTTCTGGAGATCTAATGCTCTTGCGTGGAGGGCCGGCCGAACGGCGGCGTTTTATGGATTTAACGCTGGCAGTTGTTAATCGTGCCTATTACACGGCGCTGCGTGACTTTCACCGTGGCATTGCAGAGAGAAATCGTCTGCTGAAGCGGGGCGGTCGTTCTGCAGAGTTATCGGCTTTCGAGGCCGAGATCGCGCCGCATGCCAGTGTGATCGCAAAATACCGCGAACAAGGTATGGCTTTGTTGCGTGAAGTCTTGTGTCAGGTGTATGATCAGATCGCGGAGGCCGACGAGGGGCCGGAGCTGGACTTTCGGCCCAATGTAGATTGCCGCGATGCGGAAGCCTATCGAAAACTCTTATATGAGAGTCGTCAGCGGGATCAGATCCTTGGTGCGACTCAGCGCGGGCCTCATCGCGATGATTTTCACTTGGCATTGCACGTGGGGGGCGCGCGAGTATGCCTCGGATGGGCAACAGCGCGGTCTCTGTGTGGCCTTGCGTATTGCTCAGGCCAGTTTTTACCGGCAGCAGTTGGGCCTCGCTCCTGTGTTATTGGCCGACGATGTACTGGGCGAGTTAGATCCCGTTCGTCGAAAAGGCTTTTGGCGAGCGTGTCCCGAAGACATTCAAGTGATTGCCACGGGCACAGAATTGCCTGTAGAGCCGGGGCGGTGGTCGATTTATTCGGTGGCGGCCGGGCAGGCGACTACGTATGCTAGAGCTTGAGTTCTTCGGTGATGCTGAGCTGTCCTTGGGGATCGCAGTTGGCGCGTAAGCCGATGAAGCCCTCTTTATACTGATCATAGTAGGGCCAAAGTAAGCTGCGGTCTGATTCAGGGATGGGAAGGGCATCGATTGCAGCTCGTTCGAAAAATTCAAAATGCCCTTCGTTGATTGCCTCTGGCAGATGAGGCAGTGCCTTTTTGCATTCGAATAAGAACATTAACCAGTGCCCCGCGCCTTCGTAGCTCTTTTCCGAGATGTAGCCGAAGCAGTGCAGGTTGTCATCGCCGATGGAGAGACCAATCTCTTCTTCGGTCTCGCGGCGCGCGCACTCGTAGGGGGACTCCCCGGTTGCCATGTCCAGTTTGCCACCGATTGGGCTCCAGCAGCCGAGGTTGGGGGCTTTTTTGCGTTTGATTAGCAATTGTTGGCCTTGTTCGTTGTGGACGAAGACGAGTGCACTGATCTTAAATGGGAGCTTTTTGTCCATGGGAGACGAGGTTTCGTGTTGGAGAGATTTCTGCAAGTGAAATTGCTATTAGAAGCCGTCATACGCGGCAGATGTCAAAAACAAGCGTTCTTATGGTTATGTTAAGTTTGCGGAATTAGCTTTGTTACAACGCGGAAAGGCAGGAATTCCCTTAAAAAGTGGTTGCTATGCGGGGTTGTGACTACATAACAATTGGACTTATGAGCCGCTAAACAGCGGTTGAATAGTTTATCCCCTGAAACATGAAGAAATATTTTTTCCCCATTCTGACTCTTCTGGCCGGTTCTCTTGTGATGTCTGCACAGGAAGCCATTAAGGTTGATCGTGTTGATTTTAACTCCCTGCGTGACGACTGGATACAGATGGAAATCGAGTTGTCCTGCGAAGGGAATCCCTCGCCGGAAGCGCGTGATAAAAATTACGTGGAGAAGATCAAAGTTAAAGCTTATCTTGCTTATGTGCGGGACGCATCGGCTCGTGAGTTTGATTACTATACCAGTGAGGTAGAGATCGTGATTATGGAGAAGGGGGATGATAATAACGTATATTTTTATCTCCCGGGTCTGATTGCTGAGCGTGATCAGCTCAAGACGGATCCTGATTTCTACTACGTGGAAGTCTCTGTGGATGGGGAAACGCAGAAGCCGCAGAAAGCTGCGATGAGCAGCAATATTCCAAATCTCGATATTTTGAATAATTTTATTTCGAAGGCAGATTCCGAGGGCGCAAATAATGAGCATGTTTTAATGCCTATTTATTTGGTATCGGGCATTGATATGGGGCGGGTGAGTAAGTTGCCTGCTTTTCTGCGTCGAGATGTTCGCGATTAAGTATGCTTTTTCACCACTTTCATTACTTAAAATATTTAGAATCGTTCCTCCTAGAGAATAATACATGAGCAGCTCTAAGCAACTAATCATAAATTGTGGCGCAAGCCGAGTTACCGCCGCGGTGGTTTCCTCTGGCGGAGGCGCACTTCAAGTCGAAAAATTAGTTACGGAGAGTCTGCAATATGACTATTCTAACGACGACGCATGGCTGGATGCCGTGGGGCTTGCACTGCGGGATTTGCATGGCCAGCACAAATTTTCCGGCAAGGCATCGTTTATCATTCCTGGTAATCAAGTGCTGACGAAGACGATTCGTATACCGCATGTGGAAGCATCAAAGCGTGCACAGATTATTGCATTTGAAGCGCAGCAAAATATTCCGTATCCACTGCATGAGGTCGTTTGGGACAGTCAGGTTGTCGGCGATGATGGCGTTGAAACAGAAGTGCTGTTTATCGCGTGTAAATCGAACACGATCGATGACTTTTGCCGGGAAGTTGCGCAAGCAGGTTTCACTGTAGACACGATCAATGCGGCTACGGTGTTGGATTATAATGCGATTCAGTTTGCGTATCCCGAAATGGATGAGGATGTGTTGCTGATTAATATTGGCGCGCGCTCGACTAATCTACTGTTTAAAAGTGCCGAAGGGTTCTTTGTGCGTAACATTCAGTTGGGTGGTAATTCGCTAACGCAAAACATTGCCGATAGTTTAGGTAAACCGTTTGCTCAAGCTGAAGAAATTAAGCACAAGTTTTTCAATGGCGATGTCGATTATTCCGATGACGATTCCGGTGCAAAGTTACTGGCATCCTGTTCGGATTCGTTCATGCGCCGCATGAGTCAGGAAATTACCCGTTCGATTGTGAACTACCGTCGCCAAAAAGGCGGAGCCGCTCCCAAGCGTATTTTGCTGAGTGGGCGTGGGGCGCTATTAGAGGGACTCTCCGAGCAATTGGGCACTTCGCAGAAGGTGCCTGTTGAATTTTTCGATCCACTGCAGAATGTTACTCTGGATGGAGATGTTGGAGCTGGTTCCAATTCGCTGCGTCTTGAGATTAGTGAAATCATCGGTGCAGCCGCGCAGGATTTGGTGCCAGATGGTGCTGGGGTGAATCTGCTGCCTGAAGAGGTGCAGCGGGCCATGGAGTTCTCGGCGAAGAAGCCATATTTAATGCTTGCGGCCATTTGTTTAGCCTTGGCACCTTGGCCGGCTTTTGTCGGCTATAAGCAGCTCAGTGCGGGGTATGAACGGGCGGCAGCCGCAACGCAAGCGCAGGTCGCGCCGTTGCAAAATCGCCAAGCGACAATTCTTAAGAATTCTGAGCGAGCCAAAGATGTCAGTCAGTCGATTCGTCGTGTGGAAGGGCTCGTGAATTCAAAGAGCAATTGGATTCAATTCTTTGCCGAATTACAGGAGAGTTTGACCACCGCAGAGGATGCCTGGCTAGATTCGCTCAAAGTCAATCGCGAGAAGTCTGGTAAGGGGCAAGCATCCTATGAAGTCGTTGTTGAGGGCCAGATGCTGGTTCGCGAAACGGCCAATGGGGCGGGCGATGTTGACCAGGAAGTATTATCACGCCGCATCAAGAGCTTGCAGGATAGCTTCGAGAGTTCCGAGTTTATCGTGTCCTCCAAGCCACCGAAGATCAATTGGAGTAGTCTGCACAGTGGACTCAATGTATTGCCTTTTACTATTAACTTGGTCGTGGACACAGCCAAACCACTCTAGACACCATGGGTTTCTTAAAGAAAAATCTCACATTCACCATTGTTGTGATCATTTGCCTATTGGCATTTGGCGCAGGTGCTTATCTCGCGTTCAACGAGTCGGGTAAAATCGGCAAGGCGAAGCAAAAAATTACGAGTGCAGAAACGCAGCTGAACAGCCTGCGATTCGCAGACCCTGCGCCTTCGGATGAGAATGTCGCCGCTTCGCAGGAGAATGTAGATCAGTTGGTCGCGGAGCTTGAGAAGATTCGCGAAAATCTTGAGCGTGGTGCTCGCCTGACTACATCTACCGATGGCATTGGTGTGATGGCTGGCATACAGCAGTATATTTCGGAGTATCGTCGTAAAGCAGCGGCGCATACAGATGAGAATGATCTCGAAAGTCCAATTGGCCTGCCCAAGGATTTCGGTTTCGGCTTCGAGCAGTATGTTGATAATGCCAGCCCGCTGGAAGATGAGCAGCTCATTCAGACACTAGATCAACAGCGTCAAATCTTGAGCTACCTTCTGGATCGTTTGTATTCGGCAGATCCGGAAAGTATTGTTTCTGTGAAGCGCGAAGTGCTGGAGCAAAAGTCGGATGGAAAGGGTAATGATAAGCAGTTTAGTATTTCAGAGGCTGTTTCAGCTAAGGTGCCTGGTGCGATTGATACCTTAGGTTTTAGTGTGTCGTTTACTGGTTATACCGATTCACTTCGTTCATTTCTGAATGATCTGGCCAAATTTGATTTGCCGATTGTGGTGCGCAGTATCGAAGTAAAACGCCCCACGGGGCAGCAGTCGTCCGCCGCATCGAGCAGCAATAGTGCGAATAGTTTGGATGCGATTTTTGGTGTTTTCGGAGGTTCGTCTGATGCGAAGCCGGACCCGGTTCAGGAGACCAAAAAATTGGTGATCTCTGAAAATACTTCCACATTTACAGTCGTTCTCGAGTATATCGAGATCGTCCTTCCGGCGGATACTGCTGAAGACAACATATAGTTTCGATGAATAAGATTTACGATAAGCTCATACTTGCCGTCGCAGCGCTGTTACTCGCTGGTGGAGTCGCCCTCTATCTCCAGCAGTCCGGGGCGACGCCTTCGGTGTCTGATACGGTGAATGTTCAGACCGCTGACAATCCTTATAAGGTGGTGCCCATTACGCCATCAAAGTCCGTGGACGCGAATTGGCCAGAGGTCACTGCGCAACCATCAGGGCCCAAGTGGATTTACGATGTGTTCACACCGCCTAAGATTTATGTGGATTTGAATACTGGCGAATTTTCTGCAGATCCTCCGGTCAAAGTGGCACCTCCAGTTCCTTTTGGTGTTTATCTCGCTGGTATTGAGCGCAAGCCTTACCGTATACAACTCGAAGGTTATATTGAAGAGGATCGTAGTGACTCGTCCAAGACCTTGTTGCTAATGTTTGATGAAGAAGCACAAAAGCAAGTGCGAGCACGGCCTGGTGATGACGTGGAACGTGCTGATTTTAAGTTGCTTAGCTTCGATATTGATCGCAAGCGCGATTCGAATAACAACATCGAGATCACTGCAAAAGCAACCATCCTGGACCAGCGTACTGGTGAGGAAGTTGTGCTCACTCATGGGGAGCGTCGCTACGACTCCGGAGTAACAGTGATCATCCGTTCCGAAGAAGATTCCAGCTATACTCAGGAGATCAGCGAGGTGCCTACCGAGTTTGAAGGCCCCAATGGCCAGTATACCTTGCAGGAAATTAACCTTGAAGAATCCTCAGTTACAGTGGAGAAACATGCCGTGGAAGGCGAGGAAGCAGAAATTCGAGTCCTTCGGGTTCAGTCTGCACCTTCATCCACACCCCCAGTAAATAGAGTTCCCGCGAAGGAAACACAGCCAGATCAAAACGATGTCTTTGATCTAATGTTCTAATTCTTCGTGGAATTTCAACCGACTTTAACAAACAACTAGTTGTCATCTAAAATTATGAAAAAATACCTCGCAGCACGCACACGCGTCTCCGCCCTACTTGTGGCAGGCGCGCTAGGAACCTTCGCCTTAGCCACGCCTCAATTGGCTGAGGCCCAAAGCGCATCAGATAAGATCAGTCTTATGGCCGATACGCTTCGTGCGCGCGACTCCGGAAATCTGGAGTTAGCGAAGGAGAAGGCCGAAAGTCTCATTAAAATTGCACCCGACGACGAGAATGTGCAACGCCTTCTCGCATCAATCAATCGCGACTTGGACCGTCGTGGTGGTGCTGAACCAGCGGTCTACGGCCAAGCGCCAAGTCTTTCGACTGAAGAGGCAATGACCGCGTCTGAGGATGGCACTGGTGCCGAATCGATCGTAGCCGCCGCCGCTGCAGAGCAAGAGGCGAAGATTACTGCTGCTCGCAATGCCATTGACGAAGCGCAACAGCTCGCTGAACTGGGGGCTTACACGGATGCAGCTAATTTGCTCAATGCCGCTGGTAGCAGCCTGATGCTGAATACCGCAACTGCGACGACGATCGAAGCAGTCAACAAAGCCAAGGCAGAAGTAGTGCTCGAAGAGGCCAAAGCACTGGCAGACGCAGGTGATCCTAAGGCTGCGGAAGCACGCATCGAAGACTACCGCGCCGCTGGAGGAGATTCTGGAGCCGCTCGTAAGCTCGCCGCTCAATTGGACAGTCAAATATCCAACCCTTACAGCTTGGATATTCAAGAGATCAGCCCTGAGTATGTCGCACAGGACAAAATCATCCGCGATCTCTTGGCTCGCGGCCGTGCACAATATCTGAACGGCGATTACGAAGGTGCATCCGGCACGCTGAAGGAAGTCGAAGCGCGGGATGCGAATAATTCTGAAGCCAAGCTTCTACAAACTAAGATCGCTGAGATCCTGGGTGCGATTCATAAGCAAAATCTCTACAAAACACGCCAACAAATGCTGACAGAGGTTGATCGCAGCTGGGAGCGTCCCAAGGTGTTTGATGTCTCCGCGACAAATGAGACAGTCATTGATGAGGGTGGCCGTATTCAAGATAAGTTGAATGGTATCGTGATTCCACAGGTGAACTTTTCCGGTATGGAACTCACTCGTGTGATCGAAACACTTTCAGAACTGTCCGTAGAGTATGATCCAGAACGTATCGGTGTGAACATCGTACCTCTTTTCAATCCAAACGATTCCAACCCGCGCGTGAACATCAGTTTGCGTAATTTGAATCTGGACCGCATTCTTCAGTTTGTGACTCAGCAAGTTAACTTCGCCTACGATGTTGGCGGCGACGCTGTGACAATCCAACCTAGCGACAGTGTGGGCGGTAGTTCGACCACTGTTACTGAATTCTTCCCAGTATCGCGTGCCACAGTCATCCGCTTGACAGGTTTCCGTGACGGCGGTGGCAGTTCTTCTGGCCCCGTTGATCCTTTTGCTGCGCCCTCCAGTGGCGGTTCATCGGGACCTTCTGCTAACGATGAAGTTGAAGCACTGCAAACATTCTTCCAAAGTGCAGGTGTAAATTTCGAGCTTCCCGGTGCAAGTCTTGCCTTCGACGGTGAGCAATTGATCGTGACTCAAACACGTCGTAACTTAGAGCGCATGCGCACAATTCTTCGTAACTATAATGAAGTGAAGCAGGTTGAGATTGAGGCTAAGTTCCTTGAGGTTAGCCAAAACGACTTAGAAGAGGTCGGCTTTGACTGGACAGTTCAAGATGGTTTCACGCCATACGTTGACAGCACGACAGGCGGTTCGGTTGTCGATTCCTTCGGTAACGTCACAGGTGAGTATCAACGCTCCATGTCGACTGGTGGCAGAACGCTTAACGATACCTTCTCGACGAGTTCTGATTCCTCTTCGATTACAATTGATGGTCCTTCTGGAAGCTTGAGCTTCTCCAATTCGCCGCCTGATTTGGCCAGCGCGATTGATTTGGCCTCGAGTGCCACAAGCTTGTTCACATCTTCGGGCTGGAGCATTAATGGTTACGACGTGGATTTCGCGCTGCGCGCTCTGTCCCGTCAGTCTGGTAGCGACTTAATGAGTGCGCCTAAGGTAACCGTGCTTTCTGGTAAGCGTGCGAACATCACCGTTGCTCAAGAGCTTCGTTATCCTGAAAGTTATGGTGATATTGAATCAACAGTTTCTTCAAGTAATTCAGGTGGCTCTGCGATCTCGATTACTGCGGGCACACCGCAAGATTTCATCACTCGCAATGTGGGGGTTGAAATGTCGGTGACACCAAACGTAGAAAACGATGACACAATCAGTCTGATTCTGGAACCACGCGTGACCGAGTTTGAAGGTTTCGTCGAGTATGGTGGTCCTAGCGTGGCCCTTGCTGGTGACCCTGCTACAGTTGTGACTGTGCCGGCAGGTTTCTACCAGCCGATCTTCTCCACTCGTGAAATTTCGACAGAAGTCACAGTCTTTGACGGTGCGACTGTTGTGATGGGTGGTTTGACGCGTGATTCTGTGAAGACTGTCAATGACAAGGTGCCTGTATTAGGTGACATTCCAGGCTTGGGTCGTCTATTCCGTTCAGAAGGTGAAACACGCCAAAAGCGTAATTTGCTGATCTTTGTCACAGCTAACTTGGTCAGCCCAGGTGGTTCACCTGCGCGCCAAAATTACCGCAATGTAAATGCCAACTCCATGTTCCAAAACCCAACGATCATGACACCTTCGGGTGCCGCACAACGGTCCATTGGCGCATTGGAGGCTGAGTAGCATACGCGCTGATTTCAAGTATCAAGAAAGCCAGCCAATCGGCTGGCTTTCTTTTCTCAATCTTAGATTCATCACCATTTTATACATTTCAAAAATACGCCTCACTCCTAGCGTGAAATGTGTTGTTTAACTGTTTATAGCCATGTCAGCTAGAAAGTCTCCTTCTCCGCTCTTGATACTTTGCACGCTTGCAATTTTAATTGCCAGTGCGCTGTATCTTTGGGTCTCACGTCCAGATCGCTTCGTCGAGAACGGCCACAGTCCGGCTGTTGCTGGGGAGGCTGAAACTACGCAGAGTCAAGATGATGCAGCTAGTCCTGTGGCTGAGCAGCCCCCAGCGGTGGAGGCTGTGCCAGTTGCCGCAGCAGTCGCTCCAGCGGCAACGCCTGCGCCGATTGTGGTACGTCAACAGCCCGAGTTTGACCATTATTTCAAACGTGTGGCGGCAGGTGGACCTTTGCTGCTACCTGAGCATACCTTCGATGTTTTTAAGGGCAGTTCGGTGGGTGATCGTCTGACCTTTGATTTTGATGCTGTGCAGTTTGAGGGTACTGTGGTGGGTGTGCGGGAGCATCCCAATGCAAGTAAGTATGCCCTGAACTTAGACGACGGAAATGGTCGGATCATTTATAGTCTAGACGCGAATGGGAAGCAGGTTGCTCAAGTTGCGTTTAATCAGGATTCAAGAGCATTTTGGATTTCAGAGTATCGTGAGTTACAACACTCCGCAGGTTTGTTGGTCGAGCAAGTGACGGTCAGTGATTTATACTGCGCTCCTCCGGGGGTGGTCTATCCTTTATCGAGCCCCGCGAATATTGGTAAATTTAGTTCGAGCAAAAGTTTTAGTAGCACGCCGGTTCGTAGCACGACTACCACCACTGCGACTGCATCGACTTCCGCACAGCCCAAGCTCAATAGTATTCCTGGCGCGGAATTCGTGCTCTACTGTGATTTTGATGGTGAGTTAGTTGAAGATTTTGACCTGTTTCTAGATGGTGAAGATTTGATGACGATTTATGCGGCACCGCACGCCAAAGCTAATGATACCTCTTGGGTGACCGCGGTTTGGCAGCGTGTCGCCGAGGACTTTGCTCCTTTCGACATCACAGTCACGACGGATCGTGCAGTTTATGATGCTGCAGATGTCGACAAACGTTTACTGGTGGTGATCACTCCTGATGATACGGCTGCGCCAGGTGCTGGCGGGGTCGCCGCTGAGATTGGTTATTTCAGAACTAACAACCCGGTTTGCTGGGTATTTAACGAGGATGAGTATAGTTGCGCGGCCACCATATCGCACGAAGCCGGTCACGTATTTGGTTTGTCACATGATGGGCGTACTGGAGACGACGAATATTATGGCGGGCACAACACGGATTATTCTCCAGGTTGGGCCCCCATCATGGGGGCACCATGGTCAGATGATGGCAGCACATACTTAATCGATGAAGTCTACCAGTGGAGCCGCGGCGAATATCTAAATGCCAATAATCAAGAAGACGATTTGGCGATCATCGCGAGTGAGAGCAATGGCTTTGGTTATAAGGCTGATGATATCGCGAATAGCTACGACTCGGATACGCTGCCACTCGGTACTATTACCACTTTGGCTGATAACAACATCAGCGGATCTGGTTTAATTTCGCGTACATCAGATGTGGATGTCTTCAGTTTTGTGACAGCTTCTGGAGAGCTTGATATCACCGTAGCACCCTTGGATGTCGACTCGCAAGAGGGGGAGACTGATTCCGATAAGAGAGGAGCGAACCTAGCTGTCAATACACGCTTATTTAATTCGGTAGGGGCATTAATTGCTACCGGTGTGGTGTCTGGTGATGTGGGGCTATCTTCAAATATTAAGGTGACCGTACCATTTGGTAAATACTATCTTGAAGTCGACGGCGGTGGTCGTGGCTCTGGACCGAGCACTGGTTTTTCAGATTATGGCAGCTTAGGTCAATATACTATTTCAGGCACGATTGCCACACCTCCACTTGCTGTTTACGGCGGTGCGAAGCAACTGCAGTCGGTCTTAACTGGAGATACCGACATTAACACCAGCAATGGAACCGATTTCGGGTTTACACAGCCTTCTGCTGCCGCGATCACGCATACTTTCTATCTGACGAATACATCCAGTTTCGTGTTAGAAAATCTTACTATGTCGCTCGCGAACAACACTGTGTTCGATATCACTTCGACGATACCAGATTCAATTGCAGTGGGTGCGACCTTCCCGGTCAATATTACCTATGATGCTGTGAGTAATCGATTGGATTACGATACTGTGACCATTAGCTATACGGGCGAGCAGTCGGAAGTCTTTACTTTCACCATTGGTGGCACCTGCACACCTAAGGCCTACGAAGATAATTATGAGAATGGTATCAATCTTACAGGTGCTCCGGATCTGACTGCCTATGAAGATGTCTTACTTTCCGACTATAAAGGCCTAGGATGGATGACAGACTACCTCGACCATTATAAATTTACCGTCGAACCAGGAGATCAGTTTATCACGGTCGAAACATTCCACGATTCTGACGCCGGGGCGATTGAATTTGAGTTATATCGCCTGCAAGGGAACCAATCGATTCTGGTCGCCATTATGTATGGCGATGCGGGGTCGGAGACTCTGGAATACCGGATTCCTGATGGTGTGACTTCGCTTAATTACTTTATCTTAGTCAAGCCCGCCGAGGAAGGCGTTAGTCTCAAGAATACCTATGACCTCAAGTGGAGTGCACGCTCTTTGGGCTTGGCCGATGGAGACCTTTACGAAGACAATGATAATTCAACCGAAGCGTTTGATATCACCCGTGCGCAGTCATCGCAGCTGTCGAATATCTTAGGCACGGCAATCCTGGATGATGAGGACTGGTATCGTCTGGATATCGCCAGGGATCCTTTTGCTCGTTTTCTTTATGTGTTGGCTGAGTTCGATGAGAGCATGGGTAATGTGCAAGTTGAGCTTTATAATGAGAATTTACAATTGCTGAGCATTTCAGAGGATCAGGATGATCGTGCGATGATTTCATATTATGAGATCATGAGTATGGATGAGGTCGCAGATGAGTGGGACCCAGAGGGTAATACTGCGATACAAGGTGTACCACCCGGGACTTATTATGTCCGTGTCACTGGTGACTACTCAGATGATAATGTTTATGACATGTTCTTCGGAGTATTGGAGGATGATGTCTACGAGCAGGTTGGCCTCGATGAAGATAATGAGGTGGTGGAGAATGATCAATACTCGACCCCTTATGATCTAGGTACCTCGATTCTTGGAACTTCTCTATCTAAAGTGAATGGTTACGGCATCACTGCTTCGTATGCGGTCAATGCTTCGGTCGAATCTTTCACTCACTACAACGATGGGGACTTCTACAAGTTTACGATTGGCGAGTCGGGCGTCACACAGGTTCAAGTTGCCTTTACTGGGCTCGGTGTTAGTTCCGATTATTTGACCTATCGCTTGACCAAAACTGACGGTACCTTTGTCGATACTTTCACAACGGATGCTGATTCTCCTGCGAATGCAACCTATGTATTAACGATTGATGATCCAGCGGAGTCGGAGTATTTAATTTATGTCGAAGCGGCTGAGGATATCGGCTATCTGACTGCTTATGATTTCACAGTGACTTTGGTCAAGGGCACTACTCTTATCGACGGTGCTGTTGAAGATAATTACGAGCAGAACGATAATTGGCAGCAGCGTTTCAATATTAGCGGAAATGCGGGTTCATGGCTCACATCGATCAATGGATATGGAGCACTGTTTGACCGTGACTGGTATCAGATCCGAGTCCCTACAGGCGCGACCAAGCTGGAAGTGATTGCGCGTTCTGATTCGTCCTTGGGCAATCTTGATCTTTATGTTTACAGCGCTAATGGCGGCATCCTTCTCAAGGAGTCGACCACAGGTGGTGACACCGAAACGATTAGTTGGGATAACCCGCTGGCGGGAGACCTTTCAGTGGTCATTCTCGGAGATTATGTCGGTAATCGGTATAACCTATTCTGGGATGTCACCTTTGCTGAGGATAATTATGAGCAGAATGATACACGCCAGACCTCGTTTGACCTAATTGGGCATGAGCGCAGACTTCTAAGTAAGTTGAATGGTTATGGCATTCAAAAAGACGAAGATTGGTATGAGATTTCCGCAGATGTAAATACTGCAGAGCTTCGAGTTTTGGCGAATTTTACCCATGCCGAGGGGGATATCGACATGGAGATTTACAACGAATCCGGGGCGATTTTGCAACGGGCGACTTCTTCGGATGACGATGAGACGCTGATACTCTCGAATCCCCCAGCCGGCAGCTATTATGTGCGTGTGCACTATGGCAACGAGGGCAATAAGTATAACCTAAGCTGGGCTGCGTTGAGTGCCGAAGAGGTCGCACAGATCAACTTGGGAGAAGATGCTTACGAAGAGAATGACTCTCTAGGTGAAGCTTATCAGCTGACTGCTGCCGACTCTCGATTGAGTAATTTGGAAGGTCTGGCGAATCAAACCGATGACGATTGGTACTCAATCACTGTGGGCGACGAGAACTTCGGTCTCTACGTTGAGTGTTTGTTCGACGATGCCGAAGGTGACATTGACTTGGAAATTTACGATGACTTTGGCACACCCATTATCCGTCGCGATAGTGTTACAGATAATGAAATCGTGGATCTACAAGCAGCGATTCCTGGTGGTGTTTACTATATTCGTGTGTATGGACCGAACTTAGGTAATTCGTATGACCTCTATTTCATCGCACGCACAGAGGATGCTTATGAAGAGAATGATACGCGTGCCACCGCGTATGATATTACTGCGCTCACCTCGCCATTGTCGGAATTCGAAGTGCCGACTCAAAGTGATGATGATTGGTATAAGATTAATGTGACTGGAGAGCACCCATTCATTGAGGTGACTCTTGATTACATCGAACTCAATGGGAGCATCGATTTCAGTATCATGGATGCCGCTGGAAATGAGATCGTGAATGCGAATTCGATGGATGATAGCGAAAGCGTATTTGTCGAGGTCGAACCCGGGGTGAACTACATATATGTTTATGGGGATGATGAGTATAACACCTACGATATCTCCTGGGCATTCTATGAGGATGATGAGTATGAGGATAATGATGTTTCCGCGGATGCGACTGACATCACTGACACCCCAGTCATTAATGCGGTGCAGTACGACACTGATTGGTATCAGTTCGAAGTGACTGAGGATAATTCGTTTATCACTGTGATTGCGACTTACGCCTATGAGGATGGCAATATCGATGTGGCTCTGTATCGCAGTGAAGATTTAGACAATCCACTGCAAGTTTCGGCGACGACCGGTAACAGCGCTGGAGTGCGCATTGAAAGTGGTCCGGGTATCTATTATGTCGAAGTCACCGGTGATAACACCAATGGAGATTATCAGCTCCTTTGGACCACTGCACCAGACGACGACTATGAAGACAATGATGTGCGCGAAGAAGCGACGGATCTGACTGAGCTCGAAGGGACCGTCATTGACGCTGTCCAATACGATGAAGACTGGTATGAAGTTCTGGTGCAGCCTGGCAACGTCAGTTTGACTGCAGAGTTGGGATACTCTCAAGCAGATGGAAACCTCATTTTGACATTGTATGATGCTGCAGGAGTTGAAGTCGCGACGGCGGATACAACAGAGGATGACGAAACCTTAGCTTATGGTGTCGACCCATTTGAACCCGAAGAGCTGACTTATTATATCAAGGTATCTGGAGTGAGTCTGGGCACCGCATATCAACTCTCTTGGGTCACCTCGACTGAGGACGCATTTGAAGGCGAGACCGGTAACAATACGTATGAAGATGCATCCGATGTACTTCTAGGCTCCGAAGGACAGCGTATTTCTGAAACCATTGGTTATGGAGGGGCCTTAGACGAGGATTGGTATGAGGTTCGTATTAATTCTGGCGATGAAGGTATCGTGATCGAGGCTTACTTTGAGCATAGCGATGAAACCAATATTGATCTGGAGCTCTTTAACGCGAGCAAGGGCTTCCTTAAGCGTTCAATCGGAACCTCCAATGTTGAACGTTTACACTATGAAGGGGCCGAGGGAACTTACTATTTGCGGGTCTTCGGTAAAAATGGAGGACAGCCATACGATCTTGTCTGGAATAGTTATCATGAAGATAACCTAGAGAAGGCTGCTGAAGGTGATTTCGAAGTGAAAGAGACCACTCCGGACAATGATTCGCCGGATACACCGCGCGGGTTGTTGCTGACGAAGTATAACTCTAATTTCTACGCAGCGATGGGCGGAGGCGATTATCCGGACCTGGAGTATTTCCTACTGGATGACCTCACTCAGTTAGACGAAGATTGGTATTCAGTTGTGGTTAACCCAGGTGAAGACATCTTCATCGTCGATCTGCAATTTGAGCACGCCTTGGGCGATATCGATGTGGCTGTTTATAAGCGTGAGGTCACTGATCCACTGGACTCAGAAAACGTTTTGGAGGCGGCCTCCCTAGTCGCGCAGTCCGAAGAATTCACCGATGGTGAGCGTATCGTTCTGCATGACTTGGAGCCTGGGGAGTATTTGATTTGTGTATATGGTTATGGAATTGTGAATCCGAAGGAGAGCGCAGGTTGGACTTTCGATCCTTACACGGATGACTTGGCTGACTTGGCTGATTACGAATCGATTCGAGAGGATGGAACTGATGACTACTATGACTTGGCCGAGGACAATGCCCGTGGCTTGGGCAATACCTATTCATTGCAATGGGTGAGCGCTTCTGAGGATACATACGATGCGGAGCCTCCAGCTCTTGATTCGGATGAAGAGCAGGATCCAAGTGTGAATGATACGCAGTCCATGGCTGCAATTCCTGCACTCCTCGATCAGCAAGGCGTTGAGGATACTGCTGTGAGTGATCCGGACGTTCGTAGAACTTATACCGCCACAAATGATAGTGGTGAAGAGGTCACGGTGGAGTATCGTCCTGTCTATCGATATTATGATCTCGCTCAATTTGATGAAGATTGGTATGAGGTCCCAGTGGATACTGGTGGCGATCACCAGTTCTTCGCCACGATCTATTTCAACAACCTGCATGGGGATTTAGATCTGTATCTCTACGCTGAGAATGGAGATCTAGTTGACTCTTCCGTTCGCGAGGGGTCCTTCGCGGAGTCGGTTGAGGCGAGTGGTGATGGTCTGACTAAGTATTACCTTCGTGTTGTGGGGAATGACTTAGGCGTTCCTTACACACTTGAGATGCGTGGCTACTTTGATGACGATTACGAAGATAATGAGACCATCGCGGAGGCGGATGTAAATGCGGACATTGAGAACTTGAATGGTGTGCCCATTTCCGGACTCGTATCGCGAGATCTCGATTTATATCGTATTTATGTGCCTGCTAACCAAGTGCATCTGAGTTTTGATGTTGATAGTCCGGGCATTGCTTTCAACATCTCAGTCTTAGATGCCGCTGGGGTTGAGTTACCAGGCGGGTTTGAAGAGTCCGGCCGGAGCACTGCGGGCAATGATAATCAAAGCGAAGGGGTGATTGCTCCGGATGGAGGGATCTATTATTTGCAAGTTACAGCGACTTCTGGTCTGACCTATGACTTGACTTGGTCCTATAATAATATCGACCAATACGAAGCAGATGGTCCGTATTGGCATTCATTATTGAATAACGATACTCCAGAAGAGGCGACTGAGTTGACTCGCCTACGTTTGGAGCCTCCATATGATCCTGAGGATCCAGGACCATTGGATCCTATTAAAGAATTAGCCTTTGATTATGGATTGTTGGGAAGTCTCACATTAGGATCTCCAGGTTTGGATCCTTTCGGACATGCAATCCAGGAAGATTATGATTGGTATAAGATTCAGATCCCTTCGTGGTTTTTAACTACCGCTAAGAAAGGCAATAAGTCGGTCACTGTATTGAAGCGTGATTACTACGTGCGTCTGTCGGCTGAGATCGAATTCCTGCATGTCGATGGAGATATCAATATCGAGATCTATGATGAGAATGACATGGACACCCCATTGGCACGTTCTGAAACTTCGAATGATATTGAGTCTGTATTTGCTCGAATTGATCCGACTGATGAGGATCGCAATTATTACATCCGCGTCTATGGGGATAATCGTGCCAATGATTACAGCCTCACTTGGGATGTTTCCAAGCAAGATGCGTATGAAGAGCTCGAAGATGAGAATGTCTTGAACGACACCAACAACTTCGTCGACTTGGCTTACGACTTGACTACGGCCAACGGAGTCTCGACCGAGGGTATTTGGTTGCATGAGATCGAATACCTCCAGGATGTGAATGGTGATGGGGACAAAAATAATGACGGCGGATACACCAGTGCGGCAGGCTATGGCATGCAAACGACTGATGACTGGTATGCCGTGGTTGTTTCGCCGGGAGCGACTCAAATTGCAGTGGATCTCGAGTTCTTCTCCGATAACGACACGGGGTATACCTATGCACCGGACAACTTGGATATGGACTTCGAAGTTTATTTCCTAGCGGGGAATGATGGAGATTCGGCGACTGCCGACTTACGTAAGCCAGTACCTGATTGGGCGCTCGACTGGGGACACTGATGAAGATTTGTTCCCGAGTGATGGAGCCGAGGCCGAGGGGCTTGATGCCGACATCACTACTAAGATCGAGGAAAACGGAGTCTTTGATGTTGTTGATCAGGAAGGGGGAATCTACTTCATTCGTATCTACTATGATAATCGCTCGCACCCTTACACCTTCAAGTGGCGTGACCTAGATGAATTCGGTGACCCAGTCAGTACGCCAGTTGAAGATGCCGAGATTATTGATGATTACGTCAATGGTCGCTGGAGCATAGTGATTCCGTCGAAATTGCCTGGGGATGAGATTGAAAATCCTGATGAGAATCCAGACGGTGATGCCTATCCAAATTGGGCGGAATACGTGTTGGGTCTAGACAGTGAGATGGCGGACTATCAAATCATTGAGCATTCTATCTTTGAGATTGGAGGCGTAGAATACTATCAGTTCGCGTTCTTGCGTAATGTAAATGCAGTCGGTTTAGGTTACGAATTCACGGTGCAGGAATCGGAGGATCTCAACTTCGGTGCCGGGCGCGCAGTCTATTATGGTAAGGAGCCGATTGATGGCACGGACTTAGAGCGCGTCATTTATCGCTCGACTAAGCCAATCGACGAACAGAATCGCAGCTTCTTCCGTTTAGTGGTGACTGAACCGCCAGCCTCGGACCACTAATCAACGTTTCAATTGAACGTCTTTACAAAGCCCTCATTTCGTCTTTGACGAGTGGGGGCTTTTTTGGGGTGGATAGTTGATCGCTGCAGTGGACGTTAGCTATGTGCTCGGTTCAATTTGGGGTGTTTGTTCGAGTGTGGATATCTTTCACACGGCTTGGGCTTTGGGGGAAGCGTGTGGGCCTGCGGGGGCTGCTGTGTTGCGCGGGAGCGGGTGTAAGTTGCGGGAGCGTCGCGTCCGGCGAGCGGCCGCACTACGTGGATTGTGCCCGTGGTCACCTATGATGAACTTTTCTTGATGGCGCACCGCCGATGCATTTACCTGTGGTCAGGGCGCGGCAGTTGAAATATGCGGACGGAGAATTGTTCGATCCCAAAGGTTCCGTGATAGGCCGGCTCTTTCCAAGTTGTAGGTGGGGTTCGACGACTGGCTAGCTGCCAAGCTAGACTTGTCTCTATGGTAGATGGCTTATCATCTCCTCTTGCCACCCATGTGACGAGCTTGGCAAAGGGGGCTCCTTGGCGACCGCCTTGCACGACTGCAAAATCGATGGGCGCATCGGTCGGTAGGCCTGCGAAAAAATTAGAGGACTCTTGGATGCCTGCGCTATTTTCCCAGTAGAAGGTGCCGAGTGGGTGAACTTCAGGGAAAAGGGCCGAGGTGGCAGCAAAGGCGTAGGGCATGGCGACCTGGATGGTTTCGCCTTGGCTTAAGCGCTGTAGGTTTAAGTTGATATCACGCGCGCCGACTTGGAGCATTAGATCGGTCACAAATATTGTGCCGGGCTTTTTCTCGATGTTGTTCCACGTGTGGGCCCATGTCCCAATGAGGAGAAGTAAGAGGCCTAGACACAGGTAGTGTGGAATGGATGTGTCTTTGCGTTTGATTTGTAGGCAGAGGGCGAGGGTGGCTGTTGTGGCGAGTAAGCCGAGCCATCGGGTTTGCAGTAACGCTAGCAGGATTAAACCGATTAAGAGGCCACCGAAGAGTGCGCTGCGTGATTTAGTGAGTGGGGGAGTACGAAGAGAGCTAAGGCGGTAGTGGCTGCGGCTTGTAGGCTTTCGGCTTGGGACCAGAGACCATTGCTAAGTGGACTTTGGAATTCGATGATGGTGTCATGCAAGCGGCGCATCATCGGGTCGAGCCATGGGTGTGCTTCGGCTTGGTAGATATAAAGCCAGAGCAGTGGGCTGAGGCCAAGGCATAGGCTAAGACCAAATGTGAGCGCTCGCTTGGTCGGAGTGCCTTGTTGCAGGAGCGCGAGGCAAAAGAGCGCTGCGCCCATTTGAACGAGGATGAAGATCGGGTGAATCGTCGCGATCGAAGGGGTGAGATTGAGGCGACCGTCACAGAGGCAGAGTAGGCCAATCGTCGCAGCGGCGGAAGCACCCCAATATAGGATGGCTTGCGACATGTCTGGATGAGCGAGCTGGCGGCTGCGGTTACACTCGAACGCGAGACCTAAGGTGGTGAGTGCAGATAGTGCAGTCATGCTGGTGGCGCTGATCCACCAGCAAAAGCCTGCACTGATACCAGCCAGTAGCGCCCAATATTTACGCTCTGGGCCTTGCTGGGTGCATAGGCCTGCGATGCCGAGCAAGTTGAAGAGAAAGCAAAATTGAAAGCTGGCCTCATGGTCGAGTCGCGAGAAGGCAAAGTCCCAGCCAATGGCGGCATTGAAATAATAGAGCGCAGCAAATAGCACAGCGCTCAGCGGGTTGGCGAGGCGACTGACCAGGTAGCAGCTCAGGGTAATTGCGAGAATCTGGATTGCTGCACCGAGCCAATGTGCGAGGTGATGGATGCCACGCTGCGTGGGCCAGTCTTGCATACTGGCAACGAGCGATCCGCCCGTGCTTAGCAAGCGGGCTAAGCCAGAGTGCCAGCGGTTGGGGCGTCCTTCTAGCAGGCCTTCGTCAACGCGATGGTAGAGCGGCGTGCGATCGCCAGTTGCTAATGCGTCGGCGACATTTACCCATTGGTAGGTGTCGTTGGAGCGATAGATTGGATATTTCCAAGCGAGTGTGTCCAGGTCTTCGTTCTGCCATTCGGGTGGAAAAAAGCTTTCGCTACGCTCGATCCAGACTGTATCCCACTTCTGCCAAGTCCAGTAGCTGAGAATGCTGAGTATGAGGCCAACACATAAAACCAGCCACCACGCGAGGGGGCGAGGTGTGGTGGCTGGTGTGTTGGTGGAATTCATTGCCGCACATTAGTGCGGCTGCGGCGTTTGGATCAATCCAAAGAGTGGATTACTTCTTGAGTGCGGCGTCGAACCAGTTGCTGCCGAAGTCGTTGTTTTTGGCGCGGCGTTCACCCCGTGGGGCACTGCCGGAATGACTACGTTTCTTGGGGCTGCCCGTACGTTCTTTTTTGCCGCCGATTTCTGGCTGTTTCTTCATCGAGAGCGCGATGCGATTGCGCTGTAAGTCGATTTCGGTGACGGTGACTTTGACCTTGTCGCCGACTTTGACGACCTTGTTGGGATCATCAACGAAGCTGTCTGAGAGTTGGCTGATGTGGACCAAGCCATCTTGGTGCACGCCGACATCGACGAAGGCACCGAAGGCGGTGACATTGGTTACAATGCCTGGGAGTTTCATGCCTAGGGTGAGGTCGGCAGGCTTTTCGATTCCGTCGGCAAATGCGAAGGCTTCAAACTGCTTGCGTGGGTCGCGGCCTGGCTTGGCCAGTTCTTCCATGATGTCGCGCAGTGTCGGTAGGCCGACTTCGTCGGAGACGTAATCTTCGAGCTTAATTTTGGCGCGCGCGCTACTGTCGCGGGTGAGGTCTTCGACCTTGCAGCCTACATTGGCCGCCATTTGCTCGACGAGTGTGTAGCGCTCGGGGTGAACGCCGCTCTGGTCGAGTGGGTGCGCGGCGTCGCGGATGCGGAGGAAGCCGGCGCACTGTTCGAAGGCCTTGGGGCCGAGGCGGCTGACTTTGGTGAACTCCTTGCGTGATTTGAAGGGGCCATTTTCTTGGCGGTGCGCGATGATGTTGCCGGCAATGGATTCATTGAGGCCGGAGACGTAGGAGAGGAGTTGCTTACTGGCCGTGTTAACCTCGACGCCGACTTTGTTGACTGAGGAGATCACGGTGTCGTCGAGCGTGCGCTTGAGTGCGTATTGATCGACATCGTGTTGGTATTGGCCTACGCCGATGGATTTCGGGTCGAGTTTGACCAATTCGGCCAACGGGTCCATTAGGCGGCGACCGATGGAGACGGCGCCGCGCACGGTGAGGTCTTGGTCGGGGAATTCTTCGCGGGCGGCCTCGGAGGCAGAGTAGATCGACGCGCCAGATTCGTTGACGCTGACGATGATGATTTTCGGGGAGAGGCCGAGTCCACGGAAGAAGGCTTCGGTCTCGCGGCCAGCGGTGCCGTTACCGATGGCGATGGCTTCGATGTCGTAGCGCTCGACGAGGGCTTTGGCTTCGACGCCGGCGCGTTCCACTTGTCCGGCGCTGCCGGTGCAGAAGAGCACGTGATTGAACAGGAGTTTACCCTGTGCGTCGAGAATCACGGTTTTGCAGCCAGTGCGAAAGCCGGGGTCGACTGCCATGGTGCGTTTTTGTCCCAGCGGGGATGCCAGTAGTAGTTCGCGTGCATTGTCGGCGAATACCTGGATGGCGGCGGCATCGGCCTTTTTCTTGGCCTGAATACGCACTTCGGTTTCCATCGAGGGGCTGAGTAGGCGCTTGTAGGCGTCGGCGATGGCTTTTTTGACTTCATCGGCCGCGGGGCCGCGTCCATTGAGAAATTGCTTTTCGATCGTGGCGATGGCGGGCTCTTCTTCGGGCAGGATACGGTGGAAGAGGAAGCCTTCTTTTTCACCACGTCGAATGGCCAGCACGCGGTGGGATGGCGCGTTTTTAATCGGCTCCTTCCAATCGAAATAGTCGCTGTATTTGGCACCTTCGACTTCTTTGCCCGGGAAGGCTTCAGAGCTGAGGATACCTTGTTCCCAAAAAAGTTTGCGCAGTTTTTCGCGGATGTCGGCATCGTCGCTGATCCACTCGGCTATGATGTGGCGTGCGCCTTCCAATGCAGCGTTGGCATCGGGCACTTCTTTGTCGGCGTCGACATATTTGAGTGCTTGTTCGGCGGTGTCGCTGGCGTTTTGATTTTCGAAAATATGTGTGGCCAGTGGCTCGAGCCCGCGCTCGCGAGCGATCAGTGCCTTGGTGCGGCGCTTGGGGCGGAAGGGCAGATAGATATCTTCCAGTTTTGCGAGGGTCTTGGCTTCAGCGATCTTGGTTTTTAATTCATCTGTCAGCAGACCACGCTCATCCAGTGATTTTTTGATGGATTCACGGCGGCTGGCCAGGTCAGCGAGTTGCTGTAAGCGATCGCGGATGGAAGTGATTTCGACCTCGTCGAGTTCGCCCGTTTGTTCTTTGCGGTAGCGAGCGATAAAGGGCACTGTGCCGCCTTCGGCGATGAGTGCTGCGGTGGCGGCGACTTGATGAGCCTTGAGGCTCAGTTCTTCGGCGATTTGTTCAATGAATGGGTTCTGCATGGGTGGGAAAATGAGGCTTTCCTTTCGCGTGGGAGCGTGGGAAAGCGCAAGACCCTAGGACAGATGCTTCGTAGGGGAAGCAAAACTGTGCGCGATGAGTCAGATTTTTTCAGAGCAGGAGCGAGTCTGGTCGACCCCATCTGCTAGAAGGCCATGTCATCGATGTAGGGATCTCTTTCGATACCTACGAGCTCTTCTACATAATCAACACGTGTGGGGCCTGCACTGGTAGTGCCGCCAGTGTAGTTGGCTAGGGACTGGTCATAGCGGAAGGAACCACTACCGGTTAATTCGATGCTCTTGGCTATGACGGAGCCGTAGATGTCGGAGTTACCTGTGACCTTTACTTCGGCATTCGGTGCATAAATAATACCACTGAATTGTCCGTTATTGAGGAAATCGAAATTTTGTGTGCCTGTTGCGGTGCCCCATATTTGTAGTTGTTGGGGAGAAACTTCGCTAAAGAGTCCTGCGCCTGTGATTGCCATGTCGCCCGCGAGGTAGACCGTGACGGTGGCGTCGTCAGCCATTTCGATGGCTCCACCTTCAATGACTTTGAGAGTTGTTTTGTTTTCGTTGGGGAGGTTGATGATGATGTCACCTTCGAGGCGGAGCGTGGCCCCAGCTTTGACCTCCAATTCGTCTAGGTTGAGGATGGTTAAAGTGTTGGGGGCGCCTAATGTTTCCTCATCGACATATACATTTTGATACCAGGTAGACCATTTGTTGCTCACTTCTCGCCTATCGGTGTAGGGCAGTTTATAATCCAGTCGATAGTCGGTTGGTGTGAGACTGGGGGCTGTGATATCTTCAAATGCTGCGGTAAAGCCAGTGGATAGAGCACCTGTTTGGGTGGAGACTAGCCAGCCATCTTTCTTCCAGAGTTCATCGGTATCGGACGGATCCCATTCGCTCATGTCTTTGGGGCCGACCTGGCCACCCCAACCTACGCTGAGCCCACTGTAGTCCGCAGAGCCTACGGCAGCGGTGCCGTACACATCGGAGCTGCCCAAGGTGATGGCACCGGCACTGGTGCTGGCGGTGGCGATGGCGACTTTATCGGTTGCGACTCGACTACTGTAAGGGATGTATGGAGTGTCGGGGTCATTATCGGGATCGGATGTCCAGCTATCGAAAGCGACGCCACCGCTGGCTTTGATGAAGTCTTTGGTGAGCATCCCGTAGGCGAAGAGCCCTTGTGTGCTGGAGGCGGAAATGCTGGCGTACATGTATTTCTCGATGGCGGGGCCGAATGGCATATTAATGGTCGACTTGACGACGACTTCCGGGGCATCGCTTGAGTAGTTGTAGATTGAAATCTTGGTGGTGGCTTTGATGTCACCGGTGAAGACAATTTCATCCAGTGTTTTTAACGCGCTCCCGCCGGTGAGGGTCCAGTTGCTCCAGTTGTAGTTGTTTTCAGATTGCAGCATGATCGCCTGCACCGCATATTCTACTCCAGATTCGGCGAGATTGATTGCGGCGGTATTGTAGAAGACGCGATTGGATTGTTTGAGTGTTTGGTTGCTCAGGTTCAGGTAGCTGGGGATCGCGATCACTGCCAATACTGTGGTGAAAATCATGGCGATGATTAACGCGCTACCTTGCTTGGACGTAGTGGCCCTTGATTGTGTGGAATTGTGGTGCATAGTCATCACGGGGTTGGAGTGTCTTTGTTTCGAAGGATATACCGTGCGGAGGCAACTTTAGCTGAAGTTGGAGTGCCTGCCGCTGTGTGTTTGCTGAATTCGCCAATTATTTGGAGCATTTTGGTATTTTCGCCTAGCAGGGTGAGACTGATGCCAGAACTGAGCTTGCTACCGCTAATGTCGTAGGCGATAAAATCCAGGTCGCTAACATTTGAGGCGAGGGTAACACTGCTTTTACCCGTTTCCTGACGTGTGACTTCTTGTTTACTAGAGTCGTAGGTATAAGTATAGTGAATGCCTTTTTTCAGCAGCTTGAAGCTGTTGCTATTCGTCCAGGTGATGGATTCGGCTTCCCGCACATCACGAGAAAAATTCTGTAGTAGTATGCCGGTTTCCGCATCGAAATCGGAATAATCGGACATGGCGAGCGATGCCTTGGCGAAGGTCAGGTAGAAAGAGATGACTACGGCAGATAGGATCATGGAGATGCTGATCGCGATCAACAACTCTGCCAAGGTCATCCCCGACTTGGAGAGACTTTGTGTGGAGGTGCGATTGCTTGTATTGCGCATGTCGAGTGTTTGATTCGTTAAGGCCGGATGCCGTAGTAATAGTCGTGCATGCCGTTTTCGGCATAGTTGAAGACCATCGAGAGCTCATGTGCATCATTTTTGATTCCGCTCCATCTCGCAGTCAGACGTATTTGTTTGAGGCCTGATTCGCCAATGATATTGTTGATTTCACGGGTGAAGGTAAATTTGTCCGGATCGATTGATGGAAATGTGATTGAGTCTGAGGCGGTAAAGGTCGCGGTCGTTGTTAGATTTTGTAGGGCGGACCAGTTGAGTAGTCGGATCTGCTCGGCTTCGTCTTGTAACACTTGAGTGACGTATGTGGTGGATCGAGCCATGTCGTTTTGGATCATCCCGATGCGCAGGCAGATGGCGGAGGAGGCTAGCCCGAGCCCGATGATCATTATGGCGATCATGATTTCCACCATGGTGAATCCTCGTTGGGCGCTGGATGCCAGTAGCTTGGGCTTACGCGCTGCGGATGGAGGATGTTGCGTTTGTGGATTCATGTCCTAAAATCTGTTTCAGGCAGTACGTGATTGATGTCCAATACAGTGAGCGATTTAGCATAATAGCCAATAGTATTCAACTAACATAGTGTGTTCTCCTTATCTTTTACAAGATTCTTAATGCACACCTTCTGGGGGATCCTGCGGCTTAGGCCGGTGAATCTTACTTAGCTTTGACGGCTTCGTAGATTTTTTTGAGTGCGGCGAAGTCTTCGTCGCGTGAGCCGCTAAGGATGGTATGATCGTAGAATTGGCTTTGTTGCATCTCTTCGATTGCGACTTGCATGCGGCGTTGCACTTCGTCTTCGGCGTCGGTGCCGCGTCCGCGTAGGCGGGCCTCCAGCTCTTCGATGCTTGGGGGCATGATGAAGACGGTGGTGATTTTACCTTTCAAGAGCGGGTCGTTTTGTGCGGTTTCGCGCATTTGAGCGGCGCCTTGTACGTCGATATTGAGTAGCAGGTCGGTAGCGGCTAGTTTATTTTTTATCTCGCTCTTGAGGGTGCCGTAGCGATTGCTGTGGACGTGAGCGTGTTCGTAAAATTCGCCTGCTTCGACTTTGGATTTAAAGGTCTCGTGGTCGAAGAAATAGTAGTCGATGGTATCCACTTCGCCAGTGCGCGGTTGGCGAGTGGTGGAGGTGACGACGCGTTGCACTCCAGGCACTTCAGCGAGCATGCGGTCGCAGACAGTTGTTTTCCCGCTACCAGCGGGGCCCGATACGATGATGAGGTGACCTGTATTCACGGCGATAGAGTTAAATTTAGTAGGTGAGCGCTACGCCGAGTAGGAGTAGTCCATAGGCTGCAAATATGCCACCGAAGATGCGTGGTCGAGTTTCTTTGCGGTAGAGCCACTCGAAAAAATCGCGTAGTTTGTAGGGGTTGGAGCCTAAGATTAGAGCGGCGATAATGGCCAGGTATACAAAGCTGACTAGAAATAGGCGCGTGGTGGGTAGTTCCATATAGGCCGCATTTAGAAGTGCGCCAGCGGTCAATAAAATGAGGGCGGCGAGGCCGCGAACGGCGAGGAAGTCGGGGACGTAGATAAAGGAGCCAAGCGCAACGACGAGAAAGACCGCAAAGAGTATATTCTTATATTGCCCGAAGTCGGCGGGGCCAAGTTGGGTGACTTTGTAGAGAAACCACGCTGCGGCAGTGCCGAGTAATATGTATGCGGCGATGCGTGAGCGCGGAAAAGCCTGCACGCTCTTGGCCGAGCGCATGCCGTGCCACAAAAAGTGTGCGCCAAAGGCGATCAGGAAAATACCGGTGAAGAGAGTGGCTTGGAAGAGTGTCATTGGATGAATGAAGTGAGGATGTGCGCGTGCGTGGCTCTTTGAGTGGCAAGTGACAAGTAATGGGTAATGGAGATTAGCTGTGGTGGAAGGAAAAAACGCAGTCCAGGTTTGTCTGTGCGGGAATTGAGGCCATATAAGAGCGTATGGATTTACTTTTGGAGGGCTCACTTAAACCAATCGACTTGCTTGTTTTTGACTGCGATGGGGTCCTATTGGAAACCATGGCAGCTAAGATCGAGGCCTTTCGGCAGTGGGTCCCGCAGGCGCATATTGCGTGGCGCGATGCGTTTATGGAAGTCGTGATGGCTGGTTTCGGGAAAGCTCGGACGCACCATATTCGCTGCTTCTATGAGGAGATCTTGGGGGAGACGGTCTCAGAGGCTTTTCTCTCTGAGGAGGTGGAGCGGTTTGCGGATATCTGTGAGCCGCTTTGTGCGACGGCGGCTTGGCGTATCGGCTCGCGTGAGTTTGTGCTGGCTTGTCGTCAGGCGGGTATCCCGCGCTACGTGCTTTCGGGGACGCCTCAGCAGCCCTTGGAGGCGATGCTGTCATCGACTGGCGCAGCGGGACTATTTGATGTGATCATCGGCTCGCCTCCGGCTAAGCCAGAAAGCCTGACTCGAATCTTGGCTGAAACCGGCGTTCCGGCTCATCGTTGTGTCTTTGTGGGCGATGCGGAGGCGGACCGTGTAGCGGCAGAGCATGTGGGGGCGCATTTTGTGTATTTCCCTTCGGAGGCGAATCGCCCGACGGGGCCCATCTCTACGGAGGTGAGTGACTTACGGCAATTGTTGGACGTTATCACGCTCTAATGTTTCGCGAATTGGTGGTTTGATTCGCGTGGTTTCTTTTTGGGGAGAGCCGTGTCTCGATGCAGTTGGCGGAAGCGTATATTAGGGAAATTTTAGATTAGTATAGCTTTTCTCGTTGACCTTTTGAATTAGTTGATCTTATCCTTAGGCGGTTCAATATTACCAATGAAAAGTAAAATAAATACCCTCGCATCTCTTGGCTTGCTCGCCTTGGGATCCACTTTAACTGCTCAGGGCGGATTCGTCTTGTTCGACAATGCGACTGCAGAGATCGCTCCGGAACAGAAGGCGGTCCGACCCATATCAGCGCCGTATTTTCACGAGGACTCTTTTGTGACGACGGATGTTCGTGCCTGGTATGTGCGGCACGATTTCGATTCAGATACTAAAGGAGTCTTGGGTAATGGCTCTGCCACAGTGATGGCGGTGCAGGTGCGTGTTGCTTTGACGGAGAGCCTTCAGTTTGTTGCGTATAAGGACGGCTACACGGAGTTTGATGATGCAAGCGCGCTGGATGACAACTCCGGTTGGAACGATATCGGCGCAGGCATCAAGTGGGCCTTCATTCAAGACTGGGAGAACCAGTTTCATATGGCAGCTGGGATTGGCTATGAGTTCAGTTTTGGTGATGAGGACGTGTTGCAGGACAGTGATGAGCTGCGCCTCTGGCTCTCGGCCAACAAGGGCTTTGATAAGCTTCATCTGGGGGCAACTGTGAATGCCATATTATCAGAGGATGATAGCGACAGTCTGTTGGGGAACTCTGATATGCTGACGGTGCACTTGCATGCAGATTATTATTTGGCTGAGTGGTTTAGCCCTGTGGTTGAGGTGAATGGCTACTTCGCGCAGGATGATTCACCGACAGCATTGGCTGCAGTTAATTTCTCTGGTGTGGATGCGGGCAGCCTTCCGGGCGGGGATGGCGAAGATACGTATACGATTGCGTTTGGCGGTGAGCTGCGCGTGGTGGACGGGCTGGGCTTGCGTGTGGCGTATGAGACTGAGTTGAATGATAATGATAGTCTCTTTGGGGATCGTTGGACGCTTTCCGCGGTTTACGAGTTTTAGAATGTCTTGAGTTTTTTGTGTTAGTCTTGTTCCCCGGAAGGGCGGTTCGTGTGAGCCGCCCTTTTTTTGCGGCCGACTTTTTGGGCTAAGGTTACACTTGATCTCAGGTGCGGGATGATCATATTTTACCGTAAATTATCCAATCACTGAGTACCCCGTAGTGTTTGGTTCATCAGAATAAATTTGCATGAATGACCCTATCCTGCCGATTTGTTTTTATCACATATACGTATGAATTTTGACCATATACTCGGGGCGCTGCTTGGTGTCGTTTTCGGCATTTTACTTACATGGATTGCGACAAAGCGTCGTTCTGCTCGCCTAGAGGATGCCTTGCGTAGTCAGTTTGACGTGGAAAAGCGCGAAGCGCGGCTGGCGCAGAAAGAGGAGCGATCCGAGTTGGAGTTATTGTTTAAGAACAAGGAGCTCGAATTGAGTCATGCGCTGGTGGCGCGTGAGGAAGAGTTGCAGATTCGGGCGCGTGAACTCGAGCGTGAGAGTGAGCGACAATCGGAGCAACAGGCGCAGATCGAGTTGAAAAATAAGGAGCTTGTGCGAGAACAGCGTTTACTGAGTGAGGCTGAGCATGAAGCTGAAAAAATACGCCGCCTGTATCGTCTCAAACTGCACCAAATTACTCAGATGGAGCGTGACGAAGCGCGTCAATTGTTGATGAAGTCAACCGAGCGAGAGTGTGCGCAGGAGATTCGTGATTTGCGTCAGACCTTGCTGGGGCGTGCGGAGACTGAGGTCGCGAACGAAGCGAAGCGCGTTCTGCTGGCGGCGATGCAACGCATCACGAGTCAGCCCATGAACGATGCGACCGCTACAGTCGTCAATCTGCCGAGTGAGGAGATGAAGGGGCGAATTATCGGTCGCGAGGGGCGCAATATCCGCACTTTCGAACACGCGACTGGTACGACCTTGATGATTGATGAGACGCCGGATTCCGTCCTTATATCGTGCTTTGACCCCGTGCGTCGGGAGATTGCACGTATTGCGCTGGAAGCGCTCTTACGGGACGGGCGTATTCACCCTTCCAGTATTGAAGACGAAGTGGTCAAGGCTGAGGAAGAAATGCACGCCAATGTGATTGACTTGGGCGAGGGGGCTTTGCGCAAGTTGCGCTTGCATGATGTGCATCCAGAAGTGGTGGCTTTGCTTGGTAAGCTGCACTACCGTCTGTCTAATAATCAAAACACACTCGCACACTCGGTGGAGGTGGCGAACCTATGTGCTTTGATCGCTTCTGAGATCGGATTGGACCCCACGATCGCAAAGCGGGCGGGGCTTTTTCATGATATCGGCAAGGCGGTCGATGAAGATTACGAAGGGAGCCATGCGAGTGTGGGCGCAGAAATCATTAAGCAGCATGGTGAGGATGCGCGCGTGGTGAATGCTGCGGCAGCACACCACCAGGAGGTGCCTGCCGAGAGCGTCTATGCGGGATTGGTGATGGTGGCGGATTCACTTTCTGCGGTGCGTCCAGGGGCTCGGGCTTCGTCGATTGATGGCTTCATTCAGCGTGTGCGCAGTATTGAAGATATTGCGGCGGCGCAGGCTGGTGTTAGTGAGGCGTATGCGGTCCAGGCTGGACGCGAAGTACGTGTGATTGTTGAACCGGATGTGGTCAGCGATGAGGGCGCACGCCAATTGGCGCGGACCATTCGTAAGAAAATTGAAGAGCAACTAAATTATCCCGGCACGGTCGAAATCACTGTGATTCGAGAACAACGATATTCTGAAACTGCCGTATGAGTGTTTTAAAAAACTATTTCACCCCCGTTCTGTTGATATTAAGCCTTTCCACTGTGGGGGCGACGCCTTCTGTTGTGGCGCTGGATAGTGGTGAGCAGCTGATTGGTGAGATTTCGCCCGAATCGACGGATGCGGTGCTTGTTTTGAATTCATCGCTCTTAGGAGAGCTTAAGCTTGATCGTAAGCATGTTGTTTCGGTGAAGTTGCAGGGCGTGGAGGGGAAATCCACGGCTGTGGATCGAGCACGCGCTAAGCCAGCCGAGAAGTTGACTGCGGCGCGCGGAAAGCCACGACAGGAACCGCAATCTAGCGAAGCCGTTAAGCCCACCGACAAAGTGGCTGATCAGGCTGCAGAACAGGCGGCGAAAAAGGCTGTGGCTAAGGCTGTTGCGGTCGAGGAACGTTCGGAGCAAGAAGCGCTGGCGAATGCTGAGGAGCGCAAGGTGTTGGAGACTTTGAAAAACTTCAAAACGCCTGATTCGTGGTCGGGGAATGTGCGGCTGGGGGTGAATTTGAGTCGTGGAGATAGTCGATGGGCGCAGAGCTATGCAACGGGCAAACTGGAGATTAAGCCTAAGCAGAGTTTGAATTATTATCGTTTTTCCGGCTCTTACACCTATCGCCAAACCGAAAGGGCGAATGGCACGGAGTATAAGTCGACGGATAAATACGATGGGGAGTTCTTGTATCGTCGCACTTTCTGGGATAACTGGTTTGTGCAGAATGCGATGGGCTACCGAGCGGACCAAATTAAAGGGATCGATCGTGAGGCGCAGGAGTTGGTCGGTATTGGCTATCGTTACAAGCCCACCAGCCAATTTGATATATTGTTTGGCGGTGGCGGCGGGGTAGAAGAGCTCGATGCGAATTATGAAGATACCCGCTCCGGGCTTAATTCGCTGGTGAATGTTTTCCAGGAAGCTACGTGGAGTCCGTTGAAGCGCACCTCACTCGTGCAGAAGTTCAATTACTACTGGAATCCCGATGATACGGACCAGTTTAACTATGTCTTTTCTGCGGCGATTCGTGTGCGCTTAACGGATCTCTTAGGCTTTGAGTTTTCCTACAACAAAAGTTTTGATAATGATGTGGGGGATGGTAATGCGCAGGATGATACCCAATGGCGTAATGCCCTGGTAGTCTATTTTTAGGATTACATCAAAATCGTTTCGAGTTCCGGTGCATTTACGTCATTTGGAATGTTGGCGTCAGACGTGAGCGGGTAGCGGTATTCATCGCCACTAAAGTTGCGCATCACGATGGCTTCATCGGTAACCTCTTTGATGTAGTCGGGATTGATCGGGATCTTGCCGCCGCCTCCTGGTGCATCGATGACAAACTGTGGGATGGAGTAGCCAGTCGTGTGTCCTCTGAGACTGCGGATGATTTCGATGCCTTTGCGTGGGTCGGCGCGGAGATGTGCGCTGCCTGTGATTAGGTCACACTGATACAGGTAGTAGGGCCGCACCCGCATCATCAGTAGCCGATGAATGAGTGATTTCATGACCTCGGCATCGTCGTTCACATTACGCAGTAGCACGGATTGATTGCCGATAGGCACGCCCGCATAGGTTAATTGTTCGCAGGCATTACGCAGGGTATGGGTGCACTCGTTTGGATGGTTGACATGTATGCTCATCCAGATCGGGCCATGCTTTTTGAAAATCTCGCACAGTTCTGGCGTGATGCGCTGTGGTAAAAATACCGGGATGCGCGAACCGATGCGGATGAACTCGACATGCGGGATTTTACGCAACTCGCCCAGTAGGTGGTCCAGCTTGCGGTCGGATAGTAGCAGCGGATCGCCGCCACTGAGCAGGACGTCGCGAATTTCGGGATGCGAGCGGATGTATTCGAGACCGCTTTCGAACTCTGGGTGGAAGTTGTAATCCTGCGCATTCGAGACCAGTCGACTGCGCGTGCAGTAGCGGCAATAAGAGGCGCAGCGATCCGTCACCAGGAAGAGCACGCGGTCGGGATAGCGATGCACGATGCCATCGACTGGCTTCGTATTTTCTTCACCCACAGGATCCAGCATTTCCTCTGGGGCAGTGTGCATTTCGCCTGCGCGGGGGATGACTTGCCGCCGCACCGGGCAGTTTGGATCGTTGCGATCTATCAAGTTGAAGAAATAAGGGGTGATCGCCAGTGCCAGTTTGTCTTTGGCAAAGAGGCAGCCTGCCCGCTCGTCGGCGGTCAGTTTCATGTATTTTTCCAGATGCTCCAGCTTGGTGAGGCGGTTTTTAAGCTGCCATTTCCAGCTATTCCAGTCCTCGGCGGGCACATCCGCCCAGAGGCCTTGGCCTTGATGCCAGTTTTCGAGTGAGTCGTTTGGATACATTTTTTAAGCAGATCGGGCTAGAAGTTAAGAAAAGCGATTCTTCGGTAGTTGACGAGTTGATGTATCTACATACTTAAATATGTCAATGGCATCAGTGAAAACAAATGTGGAGATCGATGTGCTTGCGAAGCAGCTGTGGGCGCTGGGGGACCCTGTGCGTTTGCAGATCTTACGCATTTTGCCGACTGAGCCCACCTGTGATAATGCCTGCAATGTCTCAACCATTGCAGAGCGGATTGGGCTGTCGCAACCAGCTACGTCACATCATTTACGCATACTCCGCCAGGCAGGGATTATTACCAATGAGAAAAAATGCCGCGATATGATTTACTGGATCGATTTAGAGGCTGCAGCGTTGGTGCGCACGCAGTTGGGGGAGGTGCTGAGCTAATTTTTCGACTTAAAAAAGTGGAAACTCGTGGCATCCGTTTTAGCTTTTGAATTGCATGGCGCTGGATTCTCGTTTGGCTGCTGCGCTAACATGGCTAAAACGACTCGCACAGGACTTATCGCATTTGAAGACGGAACCGTATTCCGTGGCCGCGCTTTTGGCGCTGTGGCTACCAACGTAGGCGAGGCCTGCTTCAATACTAGTATGACGGGCTATCAGGAGATTTTGACCGATCCGTCGTATTTTTCTCAAATTGTTACAATGACAGCGGTGCAGATCGGTAATTATGGAATCTGCCCGGACGATGTCGAGTCGGACGGTCCCAAGGTCAAGGGATTCATCGTGCGTGAGGTCAGTCCCGTTGCCAGCAACTGGCGAAGCAATATTTCAATCCAGGACTATCTGGCAGAAGCGGGTATTCCGGGCATCGAAGGGGTGGATACGCGGGCGATCACTAAGAAGCTGCGCGTCTCCGGTGCTTTGAAAGCCTGTATCACCACAGAGGATATTTCCGAGGAAGAGGCGGTTAAACGTGCGCAGGAATTTGGTGGCTTGATCGGGGTGGATTTTGTTAAGGAAGTGACTGCCAAGGAGGCTTATCACTGGGACCCGGAGATGAAGCAATCGACCCCCTTTACAGTGGTCGGCACTGATTTGAAGCTGAATGAGGACAAAAGCGCGAAGCCACGCTTTAAGGTGGCGGCTATGGACTTTGGTGCGAAGTATTCGATCTACCGCAAGCTGCAGCACCATGGTTTCGATGTGCATGTCTTTCCCGCCACTGCTTCAGCGGAGGAGATTAAGTCCTGCAAGCCGGACTGCGTATTCTTGTCCAATGGTCCCGGAGATCCGGGAGCGGTGGAGTATGCACACGCTACGGTTAAGGAGTTGATTGAGGATTACCCGACTTTTGGAATTTGCCTGGGGCACCAGATCATTACGCACGCCCTTGGAGCGAAAACTTTTAAGCTCAAGTTTGGTCATCGTGGGGGCAATCAGCCAGTTAAGAATTTGGAGACCGGTAAGGTTTCAATCACGGCGCAGAACCACGGATTCGCTTCTACTCGTGAAGAGTTGGAAAAAACGGGTGCCATTGTCACTGAGATCAATCTCAACGACGACACTGTCGAAGGACTGCGCTTGAAGGATAAGCCCGTCTTTTCCGTGCAGTACCACCCCGAGGCAGCACCTGGCCCGAACGACGCCGACGCGCTCTTTGTAGATTTCTACAACATGGTTGCGAAGCACCACGGATAATTCGACCTGATTTTGTGGCGTGTCCGCTTGTCGGATGCCTACGTGAAGACAGGATCTAGTATCTCAGGATTGGCCGGATCACTGCGTACGCAGTTCTAGCTGCTATTCCTTGCGGAATATAGATCAGTTTGTTTGTCTGGCGCAATGCGCGTTACAATTAATATCTTTCTATTGCTTGTCGTCGGACTGCTGCTTGGTTGTCGACCATCCGTTGATGAGTCGGTGAGTCATTTTGAGTCGGGAGTTGAATATGTACTTTTGACTGATCCATGGAGTCGCTATCTCAGCGGCGCTCCGAAACTTTATACCGTACCTAAACTCACGGGGAGCGTGCGGTCGCTCTTATCGCAGGAGCAGGCATTGGCGAAGGTGATCTTGTCCGGCAGTGGTCGTGTGCAAGAGCTTCCAGAGTATCGGCCGCTGATTGATGCGTTGGAGGAGTTGAAGACAGCAGTGCCTAGTGCTGCGACGCGTATGACGACTTCGACGCGAACTGTATCGAGTGGCTCCCGCTCGTCGGCTTATGCCTCAGATGACTATAGCTATGCGCGTAATGGCGGTGGCGGCTCGGATGGGTATTCTTCTGTGATTGGTCGCGTGCATCGGAGTAGTTCTCCTGCGCTGGCGCGAAGTGTGGAAAATATCGTGGGTAATGCGACCTTGCAGGATCTTCATCAGAGAATTGATGCTTTAGATGCGCTAATTGAATCTTGGACGAGAAAGACTGAGGTGATGGTAGTTGGCGGGATCGACGGTGCGATGCGCTCGGCGAATTTAGAATATTTGGGCTCTTTGAACACGTACCTAAAAGATTTTCAAAGGATCTACGCCGAGTGGACGAAAGTCAAAGCGCGGGCCGACGATGCGGCCGCTCAAGCAGAGGCGCGGTTAGTCGAGTGGCAAGCCTTTGAGGGCGATGGCCTGGTTACGTTGGACCGGTATGTTCAAGGATATGCCACTCATGTGGTCGCTGCTAACTCGTTTGGCAGGTATGTACTACCCGCATATGAGGGGGTGGTTTTGATCGGCTGTCAGATGGGTGAACGAACCCTGTATTTCAATCTTTCGCAGGTTGCTGGTGATCCGCACCCTTTTCGTTTGGTTATTGTTGAGTAGTGGCTTCGACTTGAGTCGAAGCTGTGGCAGTCTTCGGTTGCTGGAGGCTTTCGATCCAGTCGGCCATGATGCGGGCGCTTTCGCGTAGGTAGATGTCGTAGGTTGGTTCATCTTCCTCTTCCTCGTCCTCTGGCTCGACTGCATCGGCGACGGCGTCGGCAACGGTGCCTGCGCCGTTCTCACCGATTACCGCTTCACTGAGATTCTCTGCGATGGCCTTGATTGGTTCGGCGAGGGTCTTCTTGGAGAGTGCATCTTGTTCCTCGGCGACTTTGAGTAGGAATTCTTCAGTCGTATAGTCGTTTTCACTTAAGGCGTCGTAGGTGTCGTCGAGCTCATCGATGTAGTCTTTTTCGCGGATCTTGCGCTCGATACGTTGCTTTAGATTGACTGAAATCGCTTTCTCGTCGTAGCGCTGGCGGCGCCATTCGATCTGTTTCTTCAAGAATTTAAATTCTTCGAGGGATTCTTGGCGCGCTTGGCTGGCTGTTGCCAGTTTTTCCACCAGTGCAGGGTCTTCGGGGCTCGCGACATTTAGTTTCGCCCAGTTGTTGATCCAGTCTACGGGGGCGACTTGATCCCAAGGGAGGGCGTGGGGGAGGTCGTCTTCGCCGATAGGAAGAAATTCGTTGACCGAAGGCAGCACGATATCGGAGGGCACGCCTTTGACCTGGGTCGAGCTTCCATCAGGGAGGAAGAATTGTTTGATCGTGATCTTGGTGGCCACGGGGCGTGTTTGTGGCTCGGTATTTCTCAGGAATGAAAATGGCATACGATTGTTCATATGATACACTTCCTGGACGGTGCCTTTTCCGTGAGTGGAGCTGTTTCCTACGATGAGCGCGCGGTCATTATCCTGCAGGGCGCCGGCTACAATCTCGGAGGCGGAAGCGCTGAAGCGTGAGGTGAGCACGATCAGTGGCCCGTCCCAGAGCATGCTGGGGTCGCGGTCGGAGAGCACATCGGTGCGGCCGGAGCTATCGCGTACCTGCACCACCGGACCGACTGGGATGAATAGCCCGGTCAGGCGAACGGCTTCGCTCAGTAGGCCGCCACCATTCATGCGGAGGTCGAGAATAATGCCCTCGGCACCGGCATCGCGCAGCTTGTTGATGAGCTCGGAAACGTCGTCGGTGGTGGTGGTCAGGGTGCCGCCTGCGCCGATATTGCCATAAAAGGAGGGGAGTTCAATGACGCCTACGGCGACGGTTTCGGAGTCGTCGACTGGCACGTTGATTAGTTTAGCAGTGGCGAGGTTGGCGGTGAGTTTAACTTCGCCGCGGACGATCGGCACGATTTTGCGTACGGAAGGGTCGGAGGCATCGCCGGGGTGGATGAGGAGACGCACGGTCGTGCCTTTCTCGCCCTTGATCTTGCGGACGATGTAGCGAAGCTGCATGTCGACGACGTCTTCAAATTCGTCGTCGCCTTGGGCCACGCCCAGAATTTGGTCTTCGGGTTCAAGTAAGCGCGAGCGCTCCGCGGGACCACCGGGGAGGATTTCTTTGATCGTGCAAATGCCGTCGTCGTCTTCCAGGAGTGCGCCGATGCCGACGAAGGAGTTTTGCACGGCAGAGTTGAAGCTTTCGAGCGTATCCGAGGAGAGAAATGTGGAGTGTGGATCGAAGAGCTGAGTCATTGCGTTGATGAAGGACTCCTGCACTTCGGCGGCTTCACGCGCGACGGTGTGGCTTAGGTTGCGCTCGTAGCGGCGGTGGATTTTCTCGCGGGCTGCGTCGAGTGTTTTCGCGTAGAATTCGGGGTCTTCCACTAGGCGTAGTAGCTTGGTGGGGTCGAATTCTTCTTCGTCATCGTCGGGGGCGGCGACGTCGGGGTTTTGCGGTGTCAATGATGTGTCGCTGCTGTCCTCTTTATCTTCGGAGGCTAGGGAGAGCATTTCATTGAGCAGTTCATATTTCAAGCGACGTAGCCAAAGTGCTTCCGCTTCTTCCGGGGAGGCGGGCCATTCTGCTTCGCGACGGTCGGGGGTGAAGGTTTCTTCTACGGTAAAGTCAAAGTCCTGTTGTAGTCGCTCAAATGCCCACTGGGTGCGTGCTTCGGCTTTTTGTTTGAAGCTTTCGTATATTTCAAAGGCGGAGTAGAGGTTGCCCTTTTGCAAGGAATCTTCCATGGCGTCGCCAAAGCGGAAAATGAAATCGTCGACCTCGGAGCGGAGGAAATACATGCGTCCGTAGTCGAAGGACTCGATGTATGCTTCGACCATTTCGGCCCCATTGAGTTGTTCCATGGTGCCGCGTAAGTAGTGGCGGGCGTTGATGGTGTTGACGACCCAGCGTGTCTGTGAGGCCATTTCTTTGCTCGGGTCGAGCTTGGCATTGGTCGAAAGGACGACAGCGAAGGCCGCCGTAGCGACGAGTGCGATGCGGAGAATTCGTTTATTCATGCGTGATTGGGTAGTATCGTCTGACATGCGCTGAACTTAGCGGCTTAAAAGATCTTTGGCGCGGTCAAGAGTGTGTTTCTCGCTATCCGTTAGAGAGCCAAAGCCGGAAGCATTAATTTTATCAAGAATGCGATCGACTTCCTTTTGTAGCTCGTCGCGGTTGCTTCGGTTGACTTTGTAGCTGATGTGCGCTTCGGTTTTCTTGCGGCGCTTGAACCAAGCGGGCTGCTCCACGGTGGTGCGTGTGTTCTTCGGGGAGAAAAAGCTGTTGCTGCGGTTGTGAATGTAGCGGAAGTAAAGGATTCCGGCCAACATGCCGCCGAGGTGGGCGGAGTGTGCTACGTGTGAGTGGTTGGGGAGCTCGTAGAAGAGAATGCCGCCAATCGAAACTGCCAAGCTGCCCCAGAATACCCATTTGGGCTTCACTGTTACGGGGATGATAAAGAAAATTAGTAGTGTGATCGGGCGTTCAGGGTAAATGAGGCAGAACAGTGTTAGTATTGCCATCACTGCGGCAGAGGCGCCGACGACGGACCCGTATTCATTGAAGTGGAGGAATAGATACACGCATCCGCCGAGCAAAGTGCCTGCTAGATAGAGGCCGAGGAAGCGCTCGCGCCCGATCACTGGTTCGACGATTCGTCCAATGAAAAATAGCCCCAGCATATTACCGAAGATGTGGAAGAAACCTGCTGTGCTGTGCATGAAGCCATAGCTCAGTAGGGTCCACACTTTGAGCTCTTGAAAGTTCTGACCGCTTAGGCTGAACCAGTTGGCCATGAATTGATTCTCGCGCCCAAACATTCCAGGGAAGAATACGTTTAGCACCTGCTGCATTACGAACACGGCGACTGTGATGACGATCAGTGTCGTCGTCATCGAAGTTTTAGGAGGCATGGTCTCCGAGGGAGACTGTCTCATATACGGGCGGTCGTAGAGCATTTTTTAGGAAATAAAAATTTCCGGAGCGAGGTCGCCCGGAATGGAAAGAAGACCTCGAATATGGTCGCCTGTTCCTTCAGGAGCAAGGATTGAGATCAGTTCTGGCCGCAGTTTAGGCGATTTTATGGCCTTTAGAGGCTCTTTGCCCCTATTTTTTATTCCGATAGCTGCCGGGTTGCTTGCTCTTGGTGCGGCGCTTTATGAATAGTGGCAGGAATTTGCCTTCTATGAAATCGAAGGCGGCTTGCAGGCCTTCGCTCTCATAGACGAGCCCGATCTCGGCTTCCATTGCGGTGGGCTCGCCTAGAGCGGAGAGAAATTGGTTCGAGGTCATCTGGATGAAGACCTCCGCGCGCTGCTTCACTGAAATGTCTGTTTGTTTCAGAATCCACTCGCGCGCGAAGAGTGCCAAGACGGCATCTCCGATCCAGGCCTTAGTGCGTTTCTCCTCTTCGATCAAGGTCTTTAGATTTTATCGACAATCTTGTCAGCTAGACCGTATGCGATCGCTTCGTCGGCTGTCATGTAAAAGTCACGATCTGTGTCTTTTTCGATTTTCTCCAGTGCTTGTCCGGAAGATTCGGCTAAGATGGCATTTAGCTCGTCGCGCAAGCGCTCCATTTCCTTGGCTTGGATGTGGATGTCCACTGCCACCGCGACCATTTGGCCGGAGATGAGTGGTTGGTGGATCAGTACGCGTGAGTGAGGATACAAGTAGCGATTGCCCTTGTCGGCCCCGCAAAGGAGGATTGAGCCCATACTTGCGGCCATTCCAGTTACGACCACTTTGATCGGAGAGCTGATCAACTTCATGGTGTCGTAAACGGCCATGCCTGCGGTGATCGAGCCACCGGGGGTGTTGATGTAGAAGGTGATCTCCTTGCCCGGCGCGTCCATCTCAAGATAGAGCAGTTTCTCCGTTACGTCGCGTGCGGACTTGTCGGAGACTTCACCCCAGAGAAAGACCTTACGCTCCTTGAGGAAAGTTTCTTGGATCTTGATCGATTTTTCTTCGGTTTCTTTCGACTTATTTTTTTCGGCCATGGTAAATATTATTTCGTAGGGGCTCCACTTGTGAAGTCCGCTATAGTTTGATGCAGTTGTGATTCAATAGAGAGAGCACAGCGAGTCGTTCTTTCAAGCTGCGAATGGAAAAACATAGTCGAGCGCAGGCTATCCTTCGATTTTGGCGACGCGGCGTTCATGGCGACCGCCTTCAAATGTGGCGTCCAGCCAAGTGCCGACGATTTTCAGTGCCAGCTCTTCGGGCACGGGGCGTGCGCCGATGGCGATGCAATTTGCGTTGTTATGCTCCTTGGTCATTTGAGCCGACCATTCATCCCAGCAGAGGCCACAGCGTACACCTTTGACCTTGTTGGCCACGATGGCTTCGCCATTGCCGGAGCCTCCGAGCACGATACCACAGTCCGCCTTGCCAGAGGCGACCGCCTCCGCGGCAGGGCGGATGAAGTCCGGGTAGTCGCAGGACTCGTCGCTGTCACAGCCACAGTCGATCACGGTATAGTCGCGCGCTTTGAGTAAAGTGATGATAGGTGCTTTGAGCGGGAAGCCCGCGTGATCGGTGCCGATCGAAACTGTAAGGGTTTTGTCTGTCATACTGACGCTGCCATGGGGGCAGGGTGGAGATTAATGTGAAAGTTGAAGTGCTTCGCTTGCTATGAATGGCAGAGTGAAAACTAAAGTGAAGGTGAAAGTGGGAGATTTTAGCGTGTGTAGTATTTGGAGGCTGAAGCGCTCGGCTACGACTCACGCCTCTTCGCGCAAGCGCGGGTGCCCGCGTACAAATTCAAAGAGGATGCAGGCGATGCTGATGAGGGTCATGCCGATGAGGGCCACGTTCGCCGGGGTGGAGTGGCTGAGAATATAGTAGCCGAGGAAGGGGGCCAGTGTGCCGCGTAATCCAGTCAGCGCCATGTGGATGCTCATGTAGGAAGAGGCTTTGGCCTCGGATGCGATCTTGGTGACCCATAGACTCCAGAAAATTTTGCCCCCACCCAGCGAGAGGCCTTGAAAGGCCATTGCGAGGCAGAGCACGTAGATATTTGTGGTGAAAAAGAATAGGGCGATACTTAGCAGGAAGGAGAGGTTGAGCAGATTGCGCGTTGTCACAAAGTGCATCCGGTCGAACAGGTGTCCCCACATCTTCGTGCTCAGTATGCGTGTCACTGCGGGGATGACTAGCATCAGTAACGCGATATGAGTATTGCTGGCATTGACGCCATAGCTGGGGTTGGCTAGGTAGTCAATGCGCACGGGTAAAGTGAGCAGGTTGCCCAGCCCCAGCAGCATCCAAGTGCCCAGGATGTAGCCAAAAAAGCGATCTTGCCAGATCAGGCTGAGGCTCTGCCAAGGGTTGCCCACGTTTTCGCGTGAGAGCGGGCTGCTGGGGATTTTGAGGCACACGCAGGCGCAGGCAACTGCTGCGAGTAGCATGCAGACAAAAATCCAGTGGTACGCTTCAATTTTTTGGTCCAGTAGCCGTCCTCCGATGAGCGCGAAGCCGATCGAGCTCAGGGCAGTGAGCATGAAGGGCCAGGTCATGCGGCTGCCGCGTTCGGATCGGGTGTAGTTTTCTGTGTAGATTTGCAGCATCAGCGGCCCTTGCTGTACTGCCGCGACTTGGCTGAGGACTACGAAGAGTGTGAAGAATAGTAGTGTCTGTCCTAGACTGGCGCCGGCGAGTAGTGCTGCGGCTGTGCCAAAGACGATTGCGCACGCGCGACTCGGAGTGGCGCGTAAGCTGGCTGCGATGTATAAGGTGAGCGGGGTGAGTAAGAAGCCGATGGGGCCGGAGCCGGCAATGAAGGACTTATGGGTCTCGCTGGCATCGAAGTAGCGGATGGCGATGACCAGCGCAAAGGTCGTCCAGCCCGCCTCTAAGATGCCTAGCAGGGGGGCCCGCAGTAGGTCGTTGCGGTAGGTGGCGCGGGCGTGGCTCATGCGGACCTCGAACGTTGAGCGTCTAACGTCAAACGTCGAATTGTAGGCTGCGCCTTAGGTCTCATGGTATTCATCATTGAACGTGCGATGATGGCCCCATGTTTCGCCAAAGGCGACGCAGGGCAAGCAGTTGGATGTTCCGATTCACCCCGCTCTACTTGCTCCATTCCAGCATGCGCTTGATGGGGGCGTAGGCCTTGAGGCGGATGTCTTCCGGCATTTCGATTTGAGGCGACATATCGCGCAGGCAATCCCGTAGCTTTTCGATGGTATTCATCTTCATGAAGCGGCAATCGTTGCAGGCGCAGGTGTCGGTCGGGCCGGCGATGAAAGTTTTCTCGGGGATCTCGCGTTGTAGGCGGTGGATCATGCCGGTCTCGGTGACGACGATGATTTGCTCGGCATCGCAGTCGCGGCAGAAGCCGATCATCTTTTCGGTGCTGCAAACTTCGTCGGCATTATCGCGTACCGTTTCGACGCATTCCGGGTGTGCGACCACCAGTGCGTCGGGGAATTTTAACTTTAAGCGTTCGATCGCTTGCTGCGTGAATAGCACGTGCGCATAGCAGGAGCCTGGCCAGAGTTGCATCTCGCGCCCGGTCTGTTTGCTGACCCACTGGCCCAAGTTTTGGTCGGGCACGAAGAGAATGTCGCGGTCTGCGGGGACCTTTTCGACGATTTTCATGGCATTGCCACTGGTGCAAATTACATCAGAGAGTGCTTTCACGCCTGCAGAGCAGTTGATGTAGGCGACCACATAAACATTGGGGTTGGCCGCTTTGTAGGCGGCCAGCTTTTCTGCCGGACAGGAGTCGGAGAGCGAGCAGCCAGCTTCCATTTCGGGGAGTAGTACTGGCTTATTCGGGTTTACGATTTTGGCTGTCTCCGCCATGAAGTGGACGCCGCAGAATACGATGCAATCGGTATCGGCCTCTTCAGCTTTGTAGGCTAGCCCTAAGGAGTCGCCCACGTAGTCGGCCACACGTTGGATGGCATCGATCTGATAGTTGTGCGCTAAGATGAGTGCGTTGCGCTCCTTTTTGAGCGCCAAGATTTCTTCTTGGATCGCAGTCAGCGGTGCTTCATTCCCGAGCTTGGGGTTGAAGACCATGGGTTCGTAGTTGAGTGTCGCGGTGGTCATGGCGGTGTTTAAATATCTAGTGATGACAGTGCAGATGCTTGCACGTCTGTAAAGCGAAGTTAAGCGCTATGTCATTTAACATTGAAAGATTGTTTTAGTTTACAGGGGGGGCCGTCCTCACAGATTGGGTGAATTTCGACGCGGGGCGTCTGTGCTCTATTGGGGCGTAGGTTGTCAACTGTCCAACTGGGCGTGCAATTGTGTTCATTGTTCTTTGTGGCTTGTTTGGCTGCATGTTGCTACCAAGCCCACGTCTTTTACTGTCCGCAGTTCTCGCCCTTGTTTTATCATCTACACTTGCGAATCGTTCCAGCGGGGCAGGCTTTGGCATGTATCCCGATTGGTCGAAAAATGTGGGGATTTACGAAGTGAACGTGCGCCAGTTCTCAGAGGCGGGCACTTTGGATCAAGTCACCGCGTATTTGCCACAGATTAAAGCTATGGGGATCGATTTGGTTTGGATTATGCCGATTCACAGTATTGGGGAGGAAAATCGTAAAGGGAGTCTGGGGAGTTATTACGCGATCAGTGATTATAAATCCGTCAATCCAGAGTTTGGCACGCCAGCAGACTTTCAGGGCTTAGTGGATCGTGCGCATGAATTAGGCATGTATGTGATTTTGGATTGGGTCGCCAATCATACTGCGTGGGACCATCATTGGACGCGGACGAATCCGGAATTTTATGAGACCAATGAAGCGGGCGAGTTTGTTCCTCCTGTCGCTGATTGGACGGATGTGATTGCCTTGGATTATACGAATGCTGAGCTGCGTCTCGCTATGATCGATGCGATGAAGTATTGGGTGCAGGAGTTTGGGGTCGATGGTTTTCGTTGCGATGTAGCTGAAGAGGTGCCGACTGATTTTTGGAATCAAGCGCGCCGTGAGCTGAATCAAGTTGGCCAAGTCTTTATGCTGGCTGAGGGGCAATTACCCGAATTTCACGACGAGGCCTTTGAGATGAGCTATGCCTGGCATCAGATGGGAGAGATGCGTAAGCTCAAAGCGGGGGCGATCGATGCGAAGGCGTTGGTGGACTACGAGGTCTATGAACAGGCCGAGAAATATCCGGATCATGCCATTCGCATGCGTTTCCTCACGAATCACGATGAAAACAGTTGGCATTCGACGGTAGATGCAGATTACGGCGCTGCGACAGGTGTCTTGCGGGCATACACCTTTGTGGCGCCGGGGATGCCATTGATTTATAATGGTGAAGAGGCGGGCTTGGATCAGATGCTGCTCTTCTTTGAAAAGGATGTGATTGACTGGCGACCGCATCCGCAACGTGCGCATCTGACTCGTCTGTTTCAATGGAAGAAGCGTAATCAAGCCTTGTGGAATGGTGCACACGGAGGTGATTTTGTAAGCTTCAATACTGGAGCCGAGGCGCAGGTTTGGGCTTTTTATCGAGAGATGAACAGCGATAAGATCGTCGCCCTGCTCAATTTGTCACCCGAAGCGGTCAGCTTTACGATCCATGATTCCGCTTTGGCGGGAGATTATACGGACGTCTTGACGGATGAACGGCACACTTTGAGTGCGCGCGAAAATATCACACTGAACCCTTGGGGCTACTGGTTGCTGGAAGCTCAGGGCTTACTTCTTGAGTAAGATTAAGTCGGCGCGGCGATCTTGTGAGGATTGTGACTTGGACAACCCACTGGTGGCTTCGAGGCTACCTTTGGAGAGCTTTTCGACGCGTAGCGGTGTGATACCGAGTGTGCCGAGATAGTCGCTTACGCTGTTGGCGCGGCGGTCGCCGAGCGCCAAGTTATACTCACTGGTGCCATACCAATCGCAATGCCCCTCGACTAGGATGTGGTAGCCGGAGTTTTGATCTAAGTAGTCTGCAGCTTGTTGTAGCTTGGAGCGCTCAGAGGCGGCGACAGAGGAAGAATCAAAGTCAAAGTAGATCGAGGGGAGCACGCCTTCGACCATTGTGAAGCCCTTGTACATGCCATTTTCAATTCCGTCCGAGCCGCGTTCTGTTAGGCCGTCAATGGCGCTGCCGTCCAAGCTCATGTCGAAGGAACCTTCTGGAACATAGTCGCCGCCGTAGTCTCCAGTGTCGCTTAAACTGCCGCCTTTGCCGCCTCCCATCTCATTGCCATATTGCGATGGGGCTTGTTTGCGTGTGCAGGCTGGAAGAAGGCAAACTGCCAAGAGCAGGGTAAAGAGTGTGCGGGCGGTCTTGTTCATAATTTCAGAATGTGGTGGTATGATTTGTATCTCGCAAACATTTTCCTATGTGTGTGGAGAAATTGTCGTTTACTTTCCCTATCTATGACTGCGCCTATTGTATTTTTAGTTGATAACGGTTCCCTGCGTCCTCAGGCGACTCTCGCATTGCGGGTTTTGGCGGAGGCGCTGTCGCAGCGTGTGGATTTGTCTGTTGAGGCTGTGAGCCTCTTGCACTCACACCGGATTCCTGAGCAGGCGCTAGCGGGAGTGCCGGCGACAATTGTGAGCGTCGTTTGCGGGAGTGCATCGAGCTGGGACATCGAAACTTTGTGTGTGTGCCACTTTTTCTGGGGCCTAGTTTGGCGATCACCGATTATTTGCCGCAAGTTGTGGCAGAGTTGAAGCGCGAATGTCCTGAGTTGAAGGTGCAAGTGGCCTCTGTTTTGGCGGGGGCGGATCTGGCGGTGCCGGATCTGCGCTTGGCGCAAATACTGGCGGATCAAGTGCGGGCTTTGCCGTGGACGCCTGGGACGCGAGTTGCTTTGGTGGACCATGGTTCTCCGATTCGAGCGGTGAACCATGTGCGAAACACAGTGGCGCGGCAGCTTGAGCAGTTGTTGCAACCGGCGGTTGAACTTGTGCAGCCCTGCTCGATGGAGCGACGATCGGGCGCGGCCTATGCCTTTAACGAGCCCTTATTGGAGGGGCTTGCTCAGTTGGACGGTTTTGCTGGTGGCCGTTTAATCCTGGCTATGTTTTTCTTGTTGCCTGGCCGTCATGCAGGGGAGGGGGGCGATGTGGCCGAGATCTGTGATGGGCTGGTGGCGAGCGGTGCCTTCCAGCAGATCCAGACGACTCCTTTGTTGGGAGAGCATCCTTTGTTGTTGGATATTTTGGTTGATCGCTTGCGTGCGACTCTATCTTGAGGCGGCGTGGCAGATTTTTGGGTGCACCAGCCCACAGATAGCTGATCTACTGCCTTTAGTTCCCGATCGAGATTAGACCGTTGTTGATCGCATAGCGGGTGAGGCTGGCGACATCATGCAGGTCCAACTTGCGCATCAGATTGGTGCGATGGTTCTCTGCGGTTTTGACGCTGATTTCCAGCTTGCCGGCGATGTCGCGGGTGCTGTGGCTTTCCGCTATCAGCTGAAGAATTTCGCGTTCGCGTTTGGTTAGGATGTTGATGCCAGAGTCGCTCGATCTGGGATCGGCCATTGCGTCGCGCAGTAGTAGCGCGACTTCGGGGCCAAAGTAACTGCCACCATTAGAGACAATCTCGATTCCCCTTGCGCAGTTCCGATAGGGGGGCCGATTTCTCTACGAAACCGTGTGCGCCCGCTTGTAGGAGTTCTCTAACTAAGCTCGGGCTCTGGTAGCCAGAGAAAATTAAGACTTGGGTGTCTGGAATTTTTTCCCGGAAAATACGTAGAATTTCTGTGCCGTTTAAATTGGGCAGCATTACATCGAGAATCACAAAGTCGGGCTTTTGTTCCAAGCAGGTGTCGCAGCCGATTTGACCGTCGCCACTTTCGATGATGACGTTGTATTCGCTTTGATCAATTACAGCCTGACTGACCATCTCGCGGATGGCAGTTTGGTCTTCAATTATGGCAACAGTTTTCATGGTAGTCAGGTAATTTATCGTACTATGACTATTAAATGGCTGTGATAAAGCTTTTAGTTCAATAGTTTAGAAGTGTTTACCACCAGTTAATTCGATTTTTGGATGAATATTGGACCCTAGGGAGAAATTTTGAATGATGATCGAGTTTGTGTGTGGGCGATTATTGATGCCATGTCGATGGATAATATCACTTAGGCCCACTCCGGTGGATTCTGTAGCTCGGGGCGTAATACACCGATGCATGGTAGCTGGCGGTAGCGCTCCGCGAAGTCTAAGCCATAGCCGACGACGAATTCGTCGGGAATTTTGAAGCCCACGAAGTCCGCTTCGAAATCGACTGTACGAGTCGTTTTTTTGTCCAAGAGGACGCAGGTCCTTAAGGTGGCTGGTCCCATGGCGCGGAACATTTCGGTGACGCGTGCCAGTGTGTTACCTGAGTCCAGGATGTCGTCGATGATGAGTACATCCATCCCTTTTAGGTCGAGTCGAACTTTGTCGATGACTTCTGGTGCTTGTAATGGTCGAGCTTCGTCGCGGTAGCTGGATATGCGAATGCAGTCAAGTTGCAGTGGGATATTTAGCTGCCGTATCAAATCGGCCACGAAAATAATGGCACCATTAATGATCGCGATTACGGCGACATCGCGTCCTGCATAGGTCTTGTTGATTTCTTGCCCGAGTTCCTTCAATCGGTTCTGGATCGTGGCTTCGTCGACGAGGACCCTATCAATATCATCGAGAGGATTATAGGCGGGATCGTTTGTTTGCATAGGTGCTTTTAATATTAAGAGGGGAGTTGATTACAAGTCGTACTATAGATTCTTATAGGCCGCCTATTTGAATCGCTCATGCACGACCTGGCCGCCACGAGTGATCAAGCAGCCTTTGAGAATCTCATCCTCTTCCCGATACTGAAAGTCCTGCGTTTTTGCATCCCAAAAGTGTTCGATTAAATTGTAGAAATTAGAGGCGAGCATGAGTGAGGCATCTTTGGGAAAGTAGCCCTCCAGGTTTTCGGGGCCGATCACGCGTACTCCTTGAGGGGTGACGATTTCTTCGCCGAGCTTGGAGCCTACGACGTTACCGCCAGACTCGACTGCGAAGTCGATGACGATGCTGCCACTTTGCATCTGCGCCAGCACCCCTTCATCCAGAATGACGGGGGCCTTGCGACCAAAGAGTTTAGCAGTGGTGATCACGATGTCCGCGCGGGCGCAGGCTTTTGCCATTTCCTGCCGCTGTTTTTCCATTTGCTCGGGAGTGAGCTCTTGCGCGTAGCCTTGGTCGGTCTGTCCGGTGGCACCGAGATCGACTTTAATAAATTTGGCGCCGAGTGATTTGACCTGATCTTCGACCGCGGGGCGGGTGTCAAAGGCTTCCACGCGAGCACCCAAGCGCTTGGCGGTGGCGATGGCCTGCAGTCCGGCGACGCCTACGCCGATGACAAAAACACGTGCCGGCGAGATGGTGCCGGCGGGCGTCATCATCATGGGCAAGATTTTGCGCATGCGGTCCGTCGCCATAATGACTGCTGCGTAACCAGCTAGGTTGGCCTGCGAGGAGAGAGCATCCATCTTTTGGGCCAGGGTGCTGCGTGGGATCATTTCCATGCTGATGCTTGCCAGTTTGCGCTTGGCAAGGTCGGCGATCAGCTGCGGTTCGTTGAAGGGGTCGAGGAAGCTAATGTGCAGCGTGCCGGGGCGTAAGGCGTCCAGTTCTGCTGTCTGCGGTTTGCGCACCCGTATCACTATGTCGGCCGTGGCGTAGCCAGCGGCGCTGGCTTGGACGATTTCAGCTCCAGCTGTTTGGTAGGCTTCGTCGTTGAAGTCGGATTGTAGGCCGATGCCTGTTTCGACACTGACGTCGAGTCCCAAGTCTTTGAACTTTTTAACAGTTGCGGGGACAATGGCGGTGCGGGTTTCGGCAGGGTGTGATTCTCTCGGGGCGAATAGACGTCTCATAATCCGTTGCATATTAGAGTGCTTGTCGCGATTCGCGGCAAGTGTGAAGTCAGGGTACGAAAAAGCCGGATACCGCTAAGCGGAATCCGGCTTTGAAAAATAAAATCAGTCGGCTGCTTTAGACTGTGCCGAAGATTGTTTTGCCTGTGGAGCAGAGGTCGTCGGCAGCTTGCATCAAGCGATCTGCCATGTTCTTTTCAGCTTTCTTGAGGTAGCCGCGTGGGTCGTAGACCTTCTTGTTGCCAACTTCGCCGTCGATCTTGAGCACACCTTCGATGTTTTCGCAGATATGTGTCACGACTGGGCGTGTGAATGCGTACTGTGTGTCGGTGTCGATGTTCATCTTGACCACACCATACTCCAGAGTTTCGCGAATGTCGCTGAGCTCGGAACCGGAGCCGCCGTGGAAGACGAGGTCCATCAGTGCATCGGCGCCATGCTTCTCGGTGACAGCTTTTTGGCCGTCGCGCAGGATGGTTGGCTTCAGCTTTACGGAGCCGGGCTTGTAAGCGCCGTGCACGTTACCGAAAGTTGCAGCGAAGAGGAAGCGGCCGATTGGCTGGAGGGCTTCGTAAACTTCAACCATGTCTTCGGGAGTGGTGTAGAGCTTTTCAGCGGGCAGGCCTGAGGTGTCGTGGCCGTCTTCTTCGCCGCCGACGCAACCAGCTTCAACTTCAAGGATGATGTCGAGCTCGGCGCACTCCTTCAGCAAAGCCTTGGAGATTTCGAGGTTTTCCTTAAGGTCGACGACAGAACCGTCGAACATGTGTGATTGGAAAAGTGGGCCCTTGCCTTCTGCGATGCGCTTGCGAGAAGCTTCGAGCAGAGGTTTGAGGAAGCCGTCGACTTTTTCAGGGTGGCAGTGGTCGGTGTGTAGGGCAACCAGCACATCGTGCTTTTCAGCCAAAATGTGAGTGGCTTCGGCGAGAACGATCGCACCGAAAGCTGCGTCATTTACATTGAGGCCAGAGGCGAATTGACCGCCACCAGTGGACACTTGAATAATTCCGTCAGATTTCGCGTCGGAAAATGCCTTGAGTGCGGCATTGATTGTGGTGATCGAAGTCACGTTGACGGCCGGGTAGGCGTAGTTGCCCTTTTGGGCGGCGTCGAGCATCGCTTCGTATTGTTTTGGTGTGGCTACTGGCATCTTTCGATTAGTTTGATTTATCTATTTTACGAGTGAAGTAAGCGCTTCTAATTCAGCGCGTAGGTGAATCGCAAGTTAATTCTTTCTCTTCTTACTTTTCAATCTTCTAATTCTGCTCAGACCTTGCTAGCGCAAGTTCCTGCTGAAATTGTAGCGATGCGACGCCAGTCGCGTCTGATCGAAATGTGAGGTCGCTCTGCGAACAAAGTCGCAAGTTCGCCTTGCGCTTGCGTCTCTTGGGAACTCTGCAATCTGTATTTCTGTGGATTTTAAACTGAGCAGCGACTACTCCCCACAGGGGGACCAACCAGAAGCGATTCGACAATTGGTCGAGTCCATCCGCGCGGGCAATCGTTATCAGACCTTGTTGGGGGTGACGGGCTCGGGAAAAACCTTCTCCATGGCCAATGTTATCCAGGAGTTGCAGCGTCCGGCGTTGATTATTTCGCACAATAAGACCTTGGCTGCTCAGCTCTACTCCGAGTTTAAGGCCTTCTTTCCGGAAAATGCGGTCGAGTATTTCGTCAGCTATTACGACTACTACCAACCGGAGGCCTACATTCCGCAGACGGATACCTACATCGAGAAAGATTCCTCGATCAACGACGATATCGAGCGCCTGCGCATCTCTGCCTCGTCGTCGCTGATCAGCCGCAAGGACGTGATTGTGATCGCCAGTGTGTCCTGCATCTACGGTCTCGGTTCGCCGGAGGACTTCAAGGCGATGATGCTTCCGCTACGTGCGGGGCTGGAGCTTTCGCGCGACGACTTTCTGGAGCAGCTGGTCGGGATTCTCTATGAGCGCAATGATGTCGATTTCAAGCGGGGCAGCTTTCGAGTGCGCGGCGATGTGGTGGATATTTACCCCGCCTATATGGAGTCCGGGATTCGTATTGAGTTCTGGGGCGACGAAATCGAGAGTATTCGCGAGCTGGATCCTGTGACTGGAGAGACCAGCGAGCAGCTGGAAATGTTTAACCTGTATCCGGCCACTCAATACGTGACTCCCAAGGATAAAGTTGATGCCGCGATCGCGGGCATCCGGCAAGAGTTGGAAGAGCGCGTCGCATATTTTGAATCAAAAAACATGTTGATCGAGGCGCAGCGCATCCGCATGCGCACGGAATACGATATCGAGCTGCTGCAAGAGATGGGCTTTTGCACTGGCATTGAAAATTACTCACGCTACCTTTCCGGTCGTAAGCCTGGGGAGCGTCCCTTCTGCCTGATCGATTTCTTTCCCGAGGACGCGCTGCTCTTTGTCGATGAGAGTCACGTGACCTTGCCCCAGGTGCGTGCTATGTATAATGGCGACCGCGCGCGCAAAGAGCGTCTAGTCGACTTTGGCTTTCGCCTGCCCTCGGCCATGGATAATCGTCCGCAAAAGGAAGAGGAGTTTAATCAAATTACCGGGCAGACCATCTACGTGTCCGCGACCCCCGCGCAGCATGAATACGATGTGTCCCAGGTGATTGCCGAGCAAGTGATTCGCCCGACTGGCTTGGTGGATCCGGTGATGGAAATTCGCCCGATTCAGGGGCAGGTGGAAGACTTTATTGGCGAAGTGCGTCAGGCGGCCGACATGGGAGAGCGCACCCTAGCCACGACTTTGACCAAGCGCATGTCGGAGGACTTGAGCGATTACCTGCGCGAGGCGGGGCTGAAGGTGGAATACTTGCACTCCGACATCGACGCCATCGAGCGAGTTGAGATTTTGCGCCGTCTGCGCAAGGGGGAATTTGATGTCTTGGTTGGAGTCAATCTGCTGCGGGAAGGACTGGACTTGCCCGAAGTGGCCTTGGTGGCGATTCTCGATGCAGACAAAGAGGGCTTTCTGCGTAGCGCCACTAGCTTGATTCAAACCGCCGGCCGTGCGGCGCGCCATGAAAAGGGGCGCGTCATTCTCTATGCGGATGTGATTACCAAGTCGATTCAGCTCACATTAGAAACCACCGATTACCGCCGGGAGAAGCAGCTCGCACATAATAAGCAGCACGGCATCATCCCGGTTGGGGTGAAGCGCGAGATCGATGATGGCTTGCAGGCACCCGGCAAGCGCTACGATGAACGCGAAGACGATGTCATCGGCCTGCTCGCGGAGTCCGACGATCGCGATGTCGCGGAAGTCATCGCCGAGATGGAGGAGGAAATGCTGGAGGCCGCGCGTAAGTTGGAATTCGAGAAAGCGGCCATGATCCGCGATCAAATCGAGACGTTGCAGAGCGGTAAACATGGCGGTGGCGAGAGTGGTGCCGCCAAGAGTAAGCCCTACAAAAAACGTAAATCTAAGGCTGTTTATAATAAGAGTGGCCTGCCCAGAAAGAAAAAATAGTGGCGGGGCGTTTCATTGACCTTTTTCTTTGATCGGTTAGAATATGGGAGCTCCATAATAGAAAGCCTCAAGCATGATGACTATGAATACTAAACCCTCAATCATCACAGTGACTCTAAATCCGGCGATCGACCATTCCGTATTTGTGGATCAGCTGCTGCCGGGCACGGTGCATCGGGCCACTGATTCGCATCGCCAAGCAGGCGGTAAAGGCGTGAATGTCGCTACGATGCTCGCGCTGGGGGGAGCTTCGGTTGCTGTCACTGGCTTTTTGGGCGAAGACAACCCCGCGATTTTTGAAACACACTTCAAACGGCACGCTCTGCAGGATAACTTTATTCGTGTGCCGGGTGAAACGCGCACCGGCATTAAGATTATCGATGCGCAGGCGAATGACACCACAGATCTCAATTTGCCAGGACCCGCTCCCAGCTCGGCGCAATGTGAGGGTTTGTTGTCCACTCTGTTGCAACAGGTGCAAGCCGGCACCTGGGTAGTGATCGCCGGTAGCTTGCCCCGTGGTGTGGAGCCTGCCTTTTTGCTTGAGCTGATTCCTCGCTTACGTGAGGCGGGGGCCAAAGTTGCGATCGATTCCAGTGGTGCCGCCTTGAAGGCCGCAGTCGCTGCGGGCGTAGATTTGGCGAAGCCCAATGAGCATGAGTTGGCGGAGTTATTGGATGCGAAATTTGACGATTTCCAAGCCACTCTGGAAGCGGCGCGTAAGCTCTGTCGCGAGCGCATTCCGAACCTAATCGTTTCGCTGGGAGGCGATGGGGCGTTGTTTCTGACGGAAGATTCCGAGCTGATGGCGAGCGCGCCTCCAGTCAATGTGATCAGCACCGTGGGTGCCGGTGATTCCCTTTTGGCGGGTTATTTGCAGGGGCGCCTGGCGGGAGCGCCGCTAGAGGACTGCGCGCGCAGGGCCACTGTGTATGCTTGGAGCCGATTGGAGTCTTTAGTGTCTGCGCTTCCTGCGCCCGATGAATTGCAGCAGCGAATGGCGCGTGTGCGCGTGCAGACGATTGCCTCGGGGGATGCTCCATCACAGTAATTGTATGTCGAAGCCAGTAAAACCCAGCAATGTGGATGAATACCTTAAGGCCGGTTGTGGCCGTTGTGCGCTCGGAGGTACGCCGGACTGTAAAGTGCATCCTTGGGCGGAGGTGCTTCGCTCGTTGCGCGCAATTGTTTTACAGACTGAGTTGGTGGAAGTGATCAAATGGGGGGCGCCTTGTTATACTTATGCAAATAAAAATGTGCTGATGCTGGGGGCGCTGAAGGAGTCAGTGGTGCTTTCTTTTTTTCGGGGATCGGAAATGAAGGATACAGCAGCGATCTTGGACTTGCCTGGAGAGAATACACGTTTTGCACGTTGTATCCGGTTTAAAAATACGGAATCTGTGGCGTCGCTTGAAGAGGCTTTGCTGGGCTATGTCGCGCAAGCCATTGAGATCGAAAAGTCTGGCAAAGCGGTCAGCGATCCGAAGCTTGGGCAGCCTGCGTATCCGCAAGAACTGATTGAGGCGTTTGAGCAAAATGCCGACTTTAAGGCTGCCTTTGCCGCGCTCACGCCAGGTCGGCAGCGCGGTTATCTGCTCTATTTTACATCTGCAAAGCAGTCGAAGACAAAGGCTGCACGGATTGAGAAGTGCATGCCTAAAGTGTTTTCCGGTAAGGGCTGGAACGAGCGCTAGCAGCCGGCCAGGAGTAGCCTCAAAACTCTGTTTTTGAGAGCGCCGTGATTGTGCCGGTGTCCGGAGCTGTCTGAGTGCCCGGTTCAGAGAACCGAGCTTACGGGGCAGGTGTAGCTTCAAAACTCTGTTTTGGAGAGCAGGCAGGTGTAGCCTCAAAACTTTGTTTTGGGGAGCGCCGTGATTGCGCCGGTGTCCGGAGCTGCCTGAGTGCCCGGTTCAAAGAACCGAGCTTACGGGCCAGATGTAGCCTCAAAACTCTGCTTTGGGGAGCGTCGTGATTGCGCCGGTGTTCGGAGCTGTCTGAGTGCCCGGTTCAAAGAACCGAGCTTACGGGGCAGGTGTAGCCTCAAAACTTTGTTTTGGGGAGCGTCGTGATTGTGCCGGTGTCTGGTAGCTGTGTGAGTGCCCGGTTCGGAGAACCGAGCTTACGGGGCAGGTGTAGCTTCAAAACTCTGTTTTGGAGAGCGTCGTGATTGCGCCGGTGTCCGGAACTGTGTGAGTGCCCGGTTCAGAGAACCGAGCTTACGGGGCAGGTGTAGCCTCAAAACTCTGTTTTGGAGAGCGCCGTGATTGCGCCGGTGTCCGGAGCTGTCTGAGTGCCTCGAAAAGAACGATATTTACATTTTGTTTTAGTTGGCTTAGTCCTAGCTTATGTTTGAATCATTATCTCGTAGTTGGGACTTTACTAAGTTGAGTTATGGCATGCTGCGGGAGCACAAGCATTTGACTCTGTTTCCGGTACTTTCGACGGCGGCGACCTTTTTGGTCTTGGCCAGTTTTATTTTGCCTCTTTGGCAGTTCGGGCTGTTTGAAGAATGGTCGGCGGCGATGGATGGCACGAGTGAGCAGCCACAAGATGCTTCAATGTACATTACAGCCTTTCTATTCTATTTTTGTAATTACTTTGTGATCGTGTTCTTTAACACGGCGCTTTGTGCCTGTGTGATGGAAATCCTAGAGCGCGGGAGTGCAGGTGTAGGCTTTGGGCTTAAATTTGCATTGCGGCGTATTCATTCCATTTTTGGGTGGGCTCTGATCTCTGCGGTGATTGGTATGCTGCTGAAGGCTATCGAGCGCAACGAAAAGGCCGGGCGTTTTGTCGCCGCGATCCTAGGTTCGGCTTGGACTGCGATGACGTATTTCGTGGTGCCGATTATCGTGACTGATGGGGTGGGGCCGATTGAGGCGTTTCAGCGTTCAATGCGAACTTTGAAATCTACTTGGGGCACGGCCTTGATGGGGAATTTTTCGTTGGGCACGATTGCATTTTTATTGATGCTGCCGATTTTTGCGCTGGGCGGCCTGCTTTTTTGGTTCGCGTTTAGCAATGATTCGAGCGCTTTGCTGGTCATTGCCATTATGTCTACAAGTTTGATGGTCGTGGTGGCGGTGGCAGCGACGGCGGCCGCAGATGGTATTTTTAAGGCCTACCTCTACACCTACGCGACAGGCCGCGGATTACCCGACGATGTGAGTGCTGCTGAGTTTGCGCAGGCTTTTCGTTCGAAGGCTTGAGGGGATATCTCTCTCTGCAGCCTCATTCATAAGTTCTCTCCCCCAAAAAAATAAAACAACACACGTCATGAAAATTAAATCTAAAATGATCCAACTATTAATCTGCTTGTTGATGCTGTCATCAGCCAGTGCAGAGAGCACCAAGGCCAGCGTGGCTAAGGTCGACTACAATGAAATCGACGATTTGCTAGTTCAAGTGGTTTTGAACATGGCCGGCAATGAGGAGTTGGGGGAGCGATTCTATGCCAAGAAGGAGGCTGCGAAAGCGGCTCAAGAGAAGATGCAGTCCGCGATGATGCGAGGTGAAGCGTTCGACCCGAGGGCAGCGGCTGCGGGAATGATGCATGACGATAGCGATCAAAAGAAGGTGGACCAGCTGTGCCAGAAACATTTGTTGGAGCTGATTGAGCGGGTGTTTGAAGATCGCTATGAGATCATTTTCAAAGATGAGTATAGGAGTTCGCTGCTGTTTACGCGCGGTGCCATCGACGATGTGACGATGACGGTCAAGCAGGAGTTGTTAAAGGCTCTTCCCAGTAACTAGCGTGGAGCGCCGTATGAAACAGATCGCATCTTACTCTAAGCCGGAAGAGGCTTATCTAGCGGCCTCTTTGTTGGAGGGGAATGGTATTGTCGTCAATGTGAGGGATGCGGATACTGTTGGTAACTATTGGATGTATTCCAATGCTGTCGGTGGAGTCAAACTTGAGGTCTCAGACGCCGACGAGACGCAAGCCAGGGAGATACTGAATTTGCCTAAGGAGGCGAATGGACTTTTGGTTTGTCCTTTCTGTGGCTCAGGCAATGTGAAAATGAGGGAGATGAACTTGTTCACCGCGATCAGCGTGGCGATCGGTTTTGTGCTCCCTTTTGCTTCGAAGAAGGTGGACTGTTTGGAGTGTTCCAAGAGCTTTGAACTGGACCTGAAAAAAGCAAAGGCAGCGTCCGAGCTTAAACCTAAAAAGATGAGTTAAGTAGTTTTTGGCGGGCGTTGCGTTTGCCAAGTTGTTGCTTGCGCAATGACTTGGGGGGAGAGCCGCGAACAGTTCTAAAAATACCCTCCGTTCCAGATCCTCCCGCAGCGTTTAAGCTTCGGCGCGCTTACATTTCGGATCACCGGCGTCCGCAAGCGGACACGCTACGTTTGAATTATAAGCATTCATGGGGAGCTTCTCCTGCTCAAAAAAAGCGCACTGCCAGTAGTGTGGTCAGTGCGCTTTGGGTTTAAGCATTTTAAATGCAGCCTGCGATGTAGTCGCTAGTTTGTTTAAGACTCGCTTGCTTCGCTTTCTTCTTCCGCTTTGCTGTCGCCGGTCAGGGATTCGCCCGCTTTGGGATGCACTTTCTCCATGATGAGCTGAGTTAATTCATTGGCGAGCTCGGGCGTATCCTTGAGGTGGGCCTTGGCTGCTTCGCGGCCTTGGCCGATCATTTCGCCCTTGTAGGAAATCCAGGAGCCCTTCTTCTCGAGGATCTTGTGTTCGACGCCGAGGTCGACCAAGGAGCCGGCGTGGGAAATGCCTTCGCTGTACATGATGTCGAACTCGCTTTCGGTGAAGGGGGGCGCGACTTTGTTTTTGACGATCTTGATGCGGGTGCGATTGCCGACGACCTTGCCGTTGCTTTCTTTGATTTGTCCAGTTCGGCGGATATCCATCCGCACAGATGCGAAGAACTTGAGGGCGCGACCACCGGGCTGTGTTTCGGGGCTGCCGAACATGACGCCGATCTTTTCGCGAATCTGATTGGTGAAGAGCACGACGCACTGTGACTTGCTGATGGCGCCGGTCAGGCGGCGCATTGCCTGACTCATCATGCGCGCTTGTAGGCCGACAGTGGTGTCGCCCATTTGTCCGTCGAGTTCGTTCTTGGATACCAAGGCGGCAACAGAGTCGACTACGATGATGTCGACTGCGCCGGAGCGGATCAGTGTTTCGGTGATGTTGAGGGCATCTTCCCCGCTTTCGGGTTGAGAGACCATTAAGTTGTCCAAATCCACGCCCACGATCTTGGCGTAGCGGGGGTCGAGTGAATGCTCGACGTCGATGAAGACTGCGTTGCCGCCTTGCTTTTGAGCTTCGGCGATGGCGCTGAGACAGAAAGTGGTTTTACCGGAGCTTTCCGGGCCGTAGATTTCGCAGATACGACCGCGCGGGAGGCCGCCAATGCCGAGTGCGATGTCGATGGCGATAGAGCCAGTCGAGATGACATCGACTTCCATTTTAGTGGCTTCGCCAAGGCGCATCAGTGCGCCGGCTCCGAATTGTTTATTGATGCCGGAGATGGCGAGGTCGAGGTTTTTGCGATCGCCTTCTGGGGTGCGTTGGGTCTTTTGAATTTGTGTTTTTGCGGCCATGATTATGTTCTTGTGTTTAAAGTCTTAGGATTGCGATGTAGTTTGAAAGGTGGATTGCAGATGGCAAGGCCAAATGATAATTTGTTCACTACTTTTGTTTGGTGTTTATTGAGTGGTCGTGGTGTGGTCGAGCCTTGTTGGGGAAGAGTTTTTTCGGTAGTGCGAGGAAAACTTTGCAATCCGCTGGTAATGTATTCTGTTTGCTGGAATGAGCCTGCCTGAGTTAAGCGACCGAAATGTATCCACTGTCCGTGGACTGCGCTACGCGCGTTTTGCCGGCTACGTGTTGGCGCTCTTGCTCTGGGCCTTGGGAGTCACAGCACTGATTCAAGGGGCGGGGACCTTTGACATGTTCAAAGGCGTTTATTTTGTAGTTTATGGTGTCGTGCTGTGCCTGCCGTTTCAGCGAATATCCGATTCGACTTGGCGATGGACCTATGGGCTACTGGTGGGGCTTTCGGCTTTGTTTGTCTTTGTGATGATCGCCGTGGTGATGTTTGCTTACATGGCGGCGGCGGAACGTGGAGAGCGCTTGGGGATTCCTGGCTTTGAGGGGATGCTTATCTTTTTCGCGCTGCTGCAAGTGCCGGTGGTGCTCTTTCAGCGTAAACCTGATTTGTTGGATTAGTTATGAACTATAAGCATGCGATCTGGGACTGGAATGGGACTTTGCTCGACGATACTTGGCTATGCGTTGAAGTTTTGAATGGTTTGTTGGCGCGGCGTGGTCGGGGGCCGATCACTGTGGAGGATTACCGGGGGAATTTTGGTTTTCCAGTGATTCATTTTTATGAGTTTCTGGGCTTTGATACTGATGTGGATAGTTTTGATCAGGTGAGCCGTGAGTTTATTGGTGACTATGAGGCGCGTTGGTTTGAGGAGTGTGGTCTACATGAGGGCGTTGACCAGGTGTTGACGGCGATGGCTGAGCGTGGAATCACGCATTCGGTCTTGTCGGCCGCGAAGCAGGAGGCGCTGGATCTAGGGGTTCAACACTATGGCATCCGTCAGCATTTTACCGGGTTGGCTGGCACGGATAATATTTACGCACAGGGTAAAGTGGCCCGTGGTCAGTATTGGATCCAGCACTTGCCTTGGTCACCTGAAGAGGTGGTTATGATTGGCGACACTTTGCATGACTTTGAAGTCGCGGAAGCGATCGGTGTGGATTGTATTTTGTTAGCGCATGGTCATCATGCTCCAGAGCGTTTAGCTGCTACGGGCAAACCAGTGTTAAGTTCTCTTGGGGACTTGTTGGAGCAATTTTAGTTTTGTTTTTGTGCGTAGCACAATTGCGTTTGCTTAAGGCGTGTATGTGTGGCTCATCATTTTTATGATTGCCCTGTATAAGCTTAAGCTTGCGAGTTTTTAAAGTTACGTAAAACGATCTAGCGCGATTGCTTTAGAATTGATCTAATTTGGATCTGGCTACAGTTCAGCATGATGGGCAATACTTATGATTGATGGTTCAGACAAGTTGAGAATCATGTCTGCTGAAGCTAGGATGGTTCAAGTGCGTGCTGGATTCACTTTGGTCGAAGTGATGGTGGGGCTGTTCTTGTTCTCTGTCATGTCGTTGGGCTTGGCGGCTTCTATGATTCAATCGTTGAAAATTTCAGATCATGTGCTGAGTCGGTCGACCGCGCATAGTATTGCATTGGGGTATGCCGAGCAGATTATGGCTCATTCATACTATGAGTTAAAGGAGGACTTGTCTTTAGGCACGGAGTTTAAATTAGTTGCCGCGTCGCTTGGGACGAGTGGCTCTGGGGCGGAGGAGCAATCCTTCAAGTTTGGTGTTGAGCGCGAGCAGATCATAGTGATGGATATTGACCGTGAGAGTCGTGAAGCCACCCGTGTTATGCCGATGCGTTTTACGATCAATGGGACCAGCTTGAGTTCGGGGTCGGCTCCGCTTAGCGCTTTGGAAATTGTAATCGACTATAGTTACCTGAAATCTGGCGGCGACGAGTCAGATGATGGTTCCTGGGCTAATGATTCCGTTCGTGTTGTGAAGTCACTCGTCGACATTTATTAGTATGAGAGCATTCAAATTCAGTCATACAGGGCAGTGGCAACGGGGTTTCACTTTAGTTGAGGTGCTCATTACGATGTCGATAGGCGTACTACTGCTGGGATTTGCCTCAATGTTTTTTGTGGATGCATTAAAGATATCTTTAGGTGTCACTAATAACTTGGATATCGAAAATTCAATACGTGATATTACGGATCAACTCAGTCAGGATGCGCGTAATGCTAATAGCTTTGTCATATACGGTACCTTTTTTGATGAAGGGCATGAAATAAGTGGTAGCTTCCGGAACCCTGCTGAGGATGTCTTAGCTTCGAATTATAGGAAGCAGGCAGGGGAGTCTGGAAACTGTTGTATCTTTGTCTATAATGGTGAAGATCTGACACCCTTGGACTTGTCGCCTGCGCCTATTAAAAGGATCGTTGGTTATTATTTAAATGATGTCGCGGATTCGGAGGGAGTTGAGCTTAAGCGATTCGATATTAATATCGCGACTGCGAAACAAGCTTTGAGTATAGAGAAGTTGGTCCCCTTGGTGAGCGATTCGGGGAACCACACCGTTCTGGTTGAGAGTGCCAATGGTTTAATTTCTGGAAACCTTTTCTATAATTTGTTGGGTCGTAGTATTGTTGTGAATAGTGAGATCATTTATGACTTACCGACTAAGACATCGGGGGGGACTTACAATTTTACAGTATCACCAAGGGGGTAATAGTATGAAGCATCGTATGAATACGTATCGCAGTACCAAGAGTGGTTCCGTGCTGCTCATGGTTTTAGCCGTGGCGAGTGCTGTGGCGATTATCGCATTTTCCTTGTTAGGCACGACTTCGACGGCCTCTCGTATCGCCGAGCAGCATGTGGCGCGTTTGCAGGCGGAGTCTGCTGCTGAAGCTCTTTTGGAGTATGGTGTCGCTCAATTGGCAGATCAGCTAGAGTCAAAAACATCCTTTACCGAAAATGAGTTGCAACCGGGCAAGAGTCCTTTGGTGATACCTGATTCGGCAACCGAATTCTTCGCTGGTAGCAATGTGAAGATGGATTCGCTTGAATTGCGAGCAGGGGTTTTGCCTTCTGGAGATTGGGAGTACATCAGCCCGATTGATTTGCTATATGAATATGACGAACTGGCGGGCAAGATTGTTTTTAGCCGAGAAGTCGAGCTATATAGTAAGGCGACTGTGCAGTCAGATTTAGGGCGCGATGTGACGGTTTACTTGACAGAAACTTTTGTCGTTCGGGATGCTCCTCTGTTTACCAATGCAATTTTTTATAACTCAGATTTAGTTTTTAATCCAGGTTATGATACGGATGTTGTCGGGCCTACGCATACGAATGGAAACTTAAGTGTGGAGGTCAATTCCGGCTATGATCTTAGTTTTTATGGTAAGGTGACTGTGGTGGGGGATTTGACTCGTGCAAATTCGTCCGGAGGAGGTGGGGGCATTTATTTCTCTAGTAGTTTCGATCCCATGACACTTGCTGCGATGGGATCCGGAAGTTCGACGCTTGATTCTTCTTCTTCAAACTGGTTGGAAGCTGCGACGGATCGTTGGAATGGTTTTGTGCAGGATTCCGCGATGGAAGTTGAAACGCAAAATGTGGTTGCGTTTAATGACTATACGCCCGACGACCCGAACACGCCTGCAAATGAGAGAGATAATAGTGCTTACGCCTTGATTGAGCCGCTCTTGCCCGCTGATCACGCAGACCGAAAGAGTGATAGTGTGCGCAATCAGAAAATGGAGTATAAGGCGGGGTTGATCATTAAGCTCGAACCGGGGGGTGTGCTTAAGGGGTATGCACCGGTTCGTGAGAACGCGGCGGTTGCTTCGAGCGCACCGACTGTGGATAGTGATGGAAATATTCAATACACTGAAGTGAAGTTGCCCGCTGATATTATTGGCGACCCAGACCCGACTTTTAGTTCCATCGAGGCTAGCCAACCGGAGTATTATAGCACCGAAGAGACGACTGTGGCGGAGAGTTATACTTACACCACTGGTCGCGGTCGGGATCGTGAAACGCATACGGGGTACACCTATACGACGACGACGACAGTCGCGAGTGGCTTGTACGATCATCGTGAAAACCGGGCCGTCGACACTGTGGCTTTGGATGTCGAGCGCTTGAAACATTACATCGAGGCGAAGGATAATTCCTCAACTGGATTTGATGGCACTTTTGATGTGGAGAAGCAGTGGAATGGAGTGGTCTATGTTGAGTTTCCAACCTCTTTATCCACGACTGATGGAGTGTATGATTATGGCACTTCAACAAATAACTATAACGTAGTGGCCGCAGTCGACTCGGATACTTCGGGCACTGAAATGGCGTTGATGATTATAGATGCCAAGGAAGTGCCAGAGCCTACGGGTGTCGTTGAGGAGGGGTTTACTTTGGCCTCGAATGCGCCGACGTATTTAGTGGGTTCTTTCAATGCGGATGGAGTTCCACATGCGAATGATTCGACGGAGCCTGATGATAGTTCAGAGCCGCCCGCTGCGATTCTAGTCGATTCACTGACTTTATTATCTGACAACTGGGAATCGAATCGGGCGAATACTTTGGTAGATGGGCGTAGTGAAATTCAGGAGGATCGCCCTGCGAGTTCCTATATCGAGGTGGCAGCGGCGATCGTCACTGGTACGCCCAATGATCTGCCTTCCGGTGCGAGTTATCCGACGACAGATGCGAGTCGTCCATATAGTCTGGGGGTGATTAATTTGCCCCGGTTTTTGGAGTATTGGGGATCTTCTCGAACTGTGACGATTCGCGGGTCGTTGGTTTCTTTGTTTGAGAGTGAAGTGCGTCCGGATGGAGCCCCTACAAATTTTAATGATTATTATGTGCCACCGACGCGTGATTGGGGCTACAGTACTTTGTTTTCGGAAGGGCGTTTTCCTCCAGGCACTCCTGTGATCCGCAATTATCGTAGACTTAATTTTTCGAGTATCACTAAGAGTGAATATGAAGCTGCGATTGAAGATTTAGATAAACTGTAGTCATGAGAGTCCTATTTATACTTTGTGCCCTATTTTGTTCAAGTGCTGCGATGGCGCAGTCGCTTCAATCGTTGGTGCTGACTGAGCCTTCTAGACCGATGCCGATTTCTGTTCGCCTAGAACGTGAAGAAGTCGATCGTTATCTTGCGGAAGCCTACGTTTTGTCTTCGGGCGGATTGTCCATTACCGGCGGTTTGAGTCGTCAGTGGAAAATTCCCTTAGTGGAGGATGGAAAAGCGGCGGTTTTTGAGATGGGGTATCAGGGCCACGTGGAGTGTGAGCTTCGTGCGTATCCAGTGGGCACATACGCATTAGGGGGTTGGGAAGAGTCGCTACCTGAATACTTGGCTGCTGCCGCCCAGAATCCTGCAAACTCAATGGTTCGATTTAAATCCAACGAGGATGGATCCGTCCAATTTATGCTGTCCAAGGAAACTCGTGGTCGTGAGATTCTGGGACCGGAGGGGCAAGTGATTTTTTCCGATAAAAGAGAGGTGTATCCAACTTTGTGGGGGAGTCCTTATTATCTAGTGGAGTATACTGTCACTCAAAATCCCGATACCGAGGACGAGGTGGAATTGGTGGTGAATGAGTTATTTTTAAGTATTCATAAGCTGGATCTGCATCTCATTTTTTGTGCACCTGCGGAATACCACTCGCGGCAGTTTCAGTTGTTGTTGGGGTATCTGAAAAACTTTTATGTTTCTGAACGAAAGTGAATCTTTCGTCTTGTCGCGAGTAGGGGGATTTGACTTCACAAAAAAACGCCTCTGCCACGACTTGGAGTCGTCGCAGAGGCGTTGAAAAGAGTGTGCGCCGACTAGGAATTAGTAAGTCGTACGGAGGGAGGGGGTTAAGACTCGACAGCGAAGCTGAGCGCTTCTTCGTCGAACTGCATGCTGGCCACGTGTGTGGCTGGGCCAGTCATACGGATGGCAAAGTCGTCTCCGATGTGGATCCCGATCTTGCCGCCGGGCATGTGCACTGTGATGTCGCGATCGCACAGGCCGATGCGGTGAGCGACTGCGGCCGCCGCACTGCTGCTGGAACCGGAGGCGAGCGTGTAGCCTGCGCCGCGTTCCCAGATCTCGATTTGAATGTTGTTGCGGTCGATGACTTTTAGAAACTGAACATTGGTGCGGTTGGGGAAGGCTTCGTGCACTTCGATGGCGGCACCGTCTTCGTGGGCTTGCTGGGCGCTGATTTCGTCTTGCACGACGACACAGTGTGGATTGCCAATATCGGCGATGTAGACGGTCTGTGTCTTACCGTTGAAGCTGAGTGCTTGGCCAATGTTGTGATCACTCTGTTCGGGGCCGTCGACAGGGATGTGGTTCATGGCGAAGTTGACTTTACCCATGTCGACTGTGATGGATTTCGCGCCGTCGGCGATTTTACAGGTGACGATGCCGCCCAGGGTGTCGACCGTGAAGGCGTCGTTTCCAACCGCGCCAGTATCGTAGAGATAACGGGCGAAAATTCGCAGTCCGTTGCCGCTCTTTTCGGCTTCGCTGCCGTCGGGGTTCATAATCCGGAGGCCGAAGTCGGCCTTGTCGCTTTTGAGCGGACCGTAAAGAATGCCGTCCGAGCCGAGACCGAAATTACGGTGGCAAATGCGGACAATGTCGTCCTTTGCAGGCAGTTCGCTGGCGTCCTTAGGGTCGAGGACGAGATAGTCGTTTCCGAGTGCGTGGTATTTGGCGTAGTTCATTCCTAGCCAATGAAGCGGGCTTTGTATCGGAAGCAAATATTAAGTCGGAAAATTGCGTGAGCGACCTGTGTCTGCCCTTTGTGTACTTCAGCGGTCGTTTGCATCGTGATGGTGCCGCTGACTTGGAGCTTTAATTCACCAGAGTTTGTTGCATGAAGCGTGCCTGTGCTGTGGTGCAGATCTTACCTTTTTGGGTGAGTTCTGCTTTGAGCTCACTCAGTCTACGGTAGCGGCGCTCGACCCAGACACGGATGTGGGCGGTGGGACCGACCTCGACGGGACGGCGGTAGCGAAGCTTCAGTTCGGCGGTGGCGCCATAGATGCCGAGCCCCATCAGGGCACAGGTCATGGCCTCATCGATGACGAATGCCTGTAAGCCTCCGTGCACCATGCCGTTAAAGCTGGTCATCGAGTCTGTGAAATCGATGGATGTGCGCAGGGTGTGTGGATCGTCCAGGGTGAAGTCCAGTTTGAGCTCGGGGTGGGTGCAGGCCAGGCAGCGGTCGTGTCCTTGTGTGCGTAAGCGGCTGAGTTTTATAACGCTGGTGGCTTGAAGGGACTCTTTAATTTTCATTAGGATTTTCATGTGAATGTTCGTGATGCGCGTGTGAGCAGAGTGCGCTGTCGGGGAAGTCCGGGCAGTCGCCTTGGTTGTAGGCATTGAGGGTTTATTGGTTGAAGAGTTCAATTGCCTGCTTCAGAGAAAAGCCGTTGGCGACCAGTGGTTGTATCGCTTCGGCAGCCAGTGCTTTGATGGCCTCGGGACCGAAGCGACCTGCCACGACGCGTGATACGCCCTGTGATTTAAGTAGCCGGACCGCTGCAGGTGCGGCGTCGCGCTTGAGCTTGGCCCCCGGGTTTTGTATGTGCGCTCGCAGGCTGCCATCGGGGTGAATCATTGCGATCCGTGTGCACGTCCGAAAATGCGTTCTACCGGACTGTCGCTATGAGGATTTTCACAGGCGATCGCTAGACCACCGCAATGGGGCTGGGATGATGGCTCGGCGTTATGAGATTCGACGAGATGCTCGGGGGGCGTGAGGATGAGATCCTCGCTGGCGTCGAGATAGATGGGGGCGCGTTGTTCCAAGCCGAGGGCGATGGCGCGGCGTGCGCGCTCGAGCATGCGGCCGGCGGTGCTGCGGGAGACGCCGACTTTCTTGGCGGCGTCTTCGATGTTTAAATTGTGCCCGTCGGTGAGGCGCATGATCTCGAAGTCCTCGATGGCGACTTCGACGGGGGCCGATTGATGTTGGGTCCAGCCCGCCGGAATGTAGATGACGGGGGCAGGGAGGCTTTCCAGGGTGCGTGCTTTGCGTGGTCGTGACATATTTAGCTGTGTTATTGTGGGAATAATCCCATAATGGTCAAGTGGCATGGGCCCTCCGTCTGCTCGTTTTAAGACTAATTAGTTGAGCTTCTCACTCTGAGCAGAGGCTCTGTGGGGGTGGATTTCTCTGGGCTCTGTGAGAACTCATCGCTATGTATTGCGGCAAATATCCGTGAATAAGATTCTAAACATAAAAAGCCGCATCGCGGCCCACATTGATCAGCTTTTCGGGCGAGCGGGTGAGGCGGGTAAGGTCGTTGAGAGTGCGCAGCCGCCTCCCGCGCCACAGGTGTATACACCAGAAGTGTTTGCCTTGGTGGGCAAGTCGGGCACGGGCAAGAGCTTCCGGGCGCGACTGATTGCAGATACTCGAGGGATCGATGCGATTATCGACGATGGCTTGTTAATTCACAAAGGGAAGATTGTGGCGGGGCGTTCTGCTAAGGAGACCACTCACTATATTGCTGCGGTTAAGACGGCGATGTTTTATGATCCAGAGCATCTGAAAGAGGTTTTGGCTGCCTTAGAGGCGGCTGAATATTCGCGCATCCTGTTACTTGGCACGAGTGAGCGTATGATCTTACGTAACTGTGATACCTTGCGACTGCCAGTGCCGGGCGAGATTATTAAGATTGAAGATGTGGCCTCGCAGGAGGAGATCGCGGCGGCGATTCATGATCGCAAGACGCATGGGAAGCACATTATCCCGCTGCCTGTGATTGAGGTGAAGCAGGCCTATCCGAAGTTGGTCGCACACGCGATTAAAGTGTTTTTTGATCGTACCCGACACAAGAGCGGCTACGATAAGACGATTGTGCGGCCGAGCTTCCATTCCAAGGGGACGGTCACGATCTCGGAGGTGGCGCTGACGCAGATGATTCTGCACTGCATGCGCGAAAAGGCCCCTCAATTGGAAATTCGCAAAATTCGGATCGCGCAAGGCGATGAGGGCTATCGTATCAAGATGCGGGTCTCGCTTCCCTTCGGTACCGAGGCGGCCAATACCTGCCAAGAGCTACACGATTATGCGATCCGTCAGGTTGAGAGCTATACAGGCATTCAAATCCGCTCGCTGGATATCCATATCGAAGCGGTCGAGCTGGATTAAAACGCTTAGTGCGGTAGGGCCGCCTTGCCAAGGCGGCCGTTCGCCGATTTTGCCTCAAACGTAAGCGAACCTTATTTATGTCCGCAGCGCTTCATGCCAACGGTCGTCTCGGCGAGACGACCGTTGGCAGAGATTCAAAACAGATGAATCTGCAATGAGCTGACTCTGCTGTTGCGAATGCGGAGATTCGCGATCCCGGGGCGGCTGACTCTGACGTTGCGAATGCGGAGATTCGCGATCCCGGGGGGGGGCTTAGTCTTCGAGCAATTCTTTGGGCATGTCGGTGTCCTTGAGGCGTTCGATCTTGGCGCCGATTGCACTTAATTTTTGTTCGAAGCGTTCGTAGCCGCGGTCGAGGTGGTAGATGCGCTGGATCCAGGTGTCGCCCTCGGCGGCAAAGGCGGCGAGAATGAGTGCGGCCGATGCGCGTAAGTCGGAGGCCATCACTGGCGCACCGGAAAGTTTGCTGGCACCTTTGATGATTGCGCTGGGGCCTTCAATCGAGATGTCGGCGCCCATGCGCTGTAGCTCGGGCACGTGCATGAAGCGGTTGGGGTAAATGCGCTCAGTAATGATCGAGAGCCCCTCGGTTTGTGTCATGAGTGCGCCCAGTTGTGCTTGTAGGTCGGTCGGGTAGCCGGGGTGGGGCAAGGTGACGACATCGACGGTCTTGAGTGAGCCCTCGTAGGGCAGCACACGAATGTAATCCTCGCCGAGCTCCATGGGCAGGCCGGCCTCCTCCAGTTTGTCGAGAAAGGCGCCTAGTAATTTAGGCGCAATTCCCTTAACGGTGACATCGCCGCGGGTGATGGCCCCGGCGATCACAAAAGTGCCTGCTTCGATGCGGTCAGCGATCACGCTGTGCTCACAGCCGTGCAGCTTCTCGACGCCGGTGATCACGAGCTCGGGGCTGCCGATACCTGTGATTTTGGCGCCCATTTTGACCAGCATATTACACAGGTCCACGACTTCGGGCTCGCAGGCGGCACATTCTAAACGAGTGGTGCCGGGGGCGAGGGTGGCCGCCATTACGATATTGGCGGTGCCGGTTACTGTGCTGCCACTGCGGCCACCGAGGAAGATGGGGCCGCCTTGTATTTCCGAGGCGTCCACATGCACGTAGCCATTGGCGATTTCGACCTGGCAGTTGAGCTTTTTGAGGCCTTTGATGTGCAGGTCAATGGGGCGGGGGCCGATCACGCAGCCGCCGGGGATGGAGACTTCGGCCTTGCGCATGCGGGCGACCAGGGGCCCGAGTAGGCATACGGATGCGCGCATCTTGCGCACTAAATCGTAGGGGGCCACGTGGGTGATTTTCTTAGAGGTGATCTCCCATACGCCGGGCTCGGGTTGCACGGTTTCTGCGCCGACATGACGCAAGATCTCGAGCATGAAGCGCATGTCGCTGAGGTCGGGCACGTTGCGTAATACGACCGTTTCATCGGTCAACAAGGTGGCGGCAAGGATGGGGAGGGCGGCGTTTTTGGCGCCGCCAACCTTAATTTGTCCGCGGAGAGGGCCGTTGCCGCTGACTTTGAAGACGTCCATCGAGAGTGCTTTGGTTTAAGTTATATTGTGTGGTGTGCTCGCTTGCGAGCGCTGGGTCGGTATCGGGCTGACGCAGGTGCGTTTGCTTGGTCCGCTTAGGTTTATGGGCACTTAGGAGGCCGCGTTTTCGTTGTTGCGGCGGTTGTTGCGACGTGGGCCGTTGCCACTGTGCTTACGGTTTTTGCTACCTCGTTTTCCACTGTTTGCGCCGTTGCTGCTACGTCCGCGACTCGGACCACCCCGGTTGCCACCTTTGCCTTGTGGGCGTGGGTCACGGTTTTGGCCGCCGCGTGGGCCGCCTTTCTGCGGGGCAGGCGCTTCTTTAGGGCCGAGGCCGAAGATGCTGAGGATTGAGGCCAGTAGGCCCTTTTTCTTGGGCGCAGGCTTTTTGCTGCTTTCGCTTTTGGTGTTGGGCTTGCGCTCGGTGCGTTCTGGGCGTTCGCTGCGTGCTGCTTTGGCTGGACGGTTTTTTTCGCGTTCTGCGCGGCGGGCATCACGCTCTGCGCGACGCGCGGCGATCTTGGCTTCGACGCTGGCGATGGCGGCAAGTGTTTCGGCGCTCGGCTGCGGGTTGGCGTCGCTACGAGGGGCGCGGGGTTCGCGTTTTTGGCGCGGTTCACGCTCGGCGCGTGGTTCGCGTTCGGCGCGCGGTGCGCGGGGCTCGCGCTCGGTGCGTGCCTGGCGTTCGCTACGGGGTTCACGAGGTTCACGGGCCTCGCGGGGCTTGCGCTCGCTACGCTCGCGGCGGGGCTTGTCTGCTCGCTGGGTGCGTGGCTCGGGGGCCGAATCAGCGCTGGGTTGGCCGCTGAGCTTTTCCTGTTTTAGGGCGTCGGCGGCGTTGACTTCGCCCATCTTCGCATTGCTGAGGGAGACCACTTCCGTCTTAAATCCACCGCTGCGACGGCGTGTGCGCGGCTTTTTGGACGCGTCGATGCTCGGTGTGTAGCTTTGGCTTTGTGAGATGTTTACGTTTTCTTCTTCGAATTCTGGCATGTGTCGTGTGTGTTGATGTGTGCGTGTGTGCTCCGTTGGCTAGAGCAGTCATAGCCGCAGATGCGGAGCGGTGGTCGGCGTCGGCCGGTCGGGCGAAGTCTTCGGCTCTAGCGGCAGGGAGCGCGCTGGCGGTTGATCGCATCGGGGAGACGACAAGGCTATGGCTAGAGAACTGGATTTTTTTGAGCAAGGGTTAAGTTTGAATAGTTGGTAGTTGTTGTTGGAAAGTTGCTTGAGTGACTGAATCCGCTTGCTAGCGCTCAGATCCGGACCTACGAATTCGGATATGGATAAACTCGACGAAATTTTCGACCTACAAGATGCCTTGAATAAGCGCATTGGAGTGAATACCGACGGTATGTCGGCCGAAGAGAAGACTAAATGGGTGCTCAATTACACGCGTGCGATGCAGCAAGAGATGTCGGAACTGATCGACTCGGTGCCCTGGAAGTGGTGGGCGAAGTATCAGGAGTTTGACGAGCAAAACGCGAAGGTCGAAGTGGTGGATATGTTTCACTTTCTGATTTCTCTGGCGCAAGTGTTGGGCATGACTCCAGAGGACGTCTACCAGGCCTACACTAAGAAGAATAAGGTCAATCACGAGCGGCAAGATAGTGGCTACGTCAAAAAAGACGAAGACGACTCACGACATATCTGAAGATGACGGATTGCGGATGACGGATGATGGATTGCGGATGACTGATGACTGATGACGGATAGTCGAATCGTCGAGCTTGAGTCATCTCGCATCCGCCATCCCGCATCCCTCATCCGCCATCTATAATAATACCATCGCGAAGCTATGAACGAAAACCCCTTCATGATTCTGCTCTACGTGGGTGTGGCTGCCTATGTGGGAAATATGTATTGGGGGGATTATAAAGCCTCCCGGGCGGGCCAGCCCAATTCAGGTGCGATGCCGGGGGCGACTTCGGTATCACTGCCTGCATATATCATCGGTGTGCTGGGCGCGCTTTTGCTGCTGGGTGTGGAAACAGGTGGTGAAATTGCGCTCGGGGTGGCGGATGAGCAGAGCGAGATGGTTTGGTTTTTCGTATTTGCGATCGTGGCCGCTGGCGTGGTGGAGGAGGTGATTTTTCGCGGTTTTTTGGTGGTGGATAAGCGGGGACGTGCGGTGCTGGTCGCCTCTTGCGTTGCTTTTTCGCTGATATTTGCCATCATTCACGCTCATTTTTGGAGCACGGAGGATGGCTTTGAGTGGACCTTTACCTCCAAGGCGTTTCTAAGCACTGGCATATTGTTTGCCAATTCGCTTTGGTTTTATGCTGTGCGCTTTGGGCCGTGGAATCCAAATCGCTCAATCTTTCCCTGTATGTTGGCGCATGCCGCTAGTAATCTAGGCGTGTTTGTCGTCAAACTGGTGCAGGGCTACGTAGTCTTTTAAACGTACGGAGTGTTTTTCCCTGTTTTTGTGTCGCATGAATGGCTGAGATTTGTCTTTTCCCCGTTTTCCCAATTTCAAACTATTATGGAAAACATACCAAATGTCTTAGCCACACGTTACGCATCGAAACCGATGAAGGCTGTCTGGAGCGCAGAAGGCCGCATCGCCTTGGAGCGTGATTACTGGATTGCGGTCTTACGTGCGCAAAAAGATCTCGGGCTCGACATCCCGCAAGAAGCCATCGACGCCTACGAGCGTGTCAAAGGCACTATCAATCTCGACTCGATCAACGAGCGCGAAGCAATTACGCGTCACGATGTGAAGGCGCGGATCGAGGAATTCTGCGATCTCGCTGGTTATGAGCACATTCACAAGGGGCTGACTAGTCGTGATCTTACCGAGAATGTCGAGCAGTTGCAGATCATTCAGGCGCTGGAAGTCGTTCGCACGAAGGCCGTCGCCGCATTGCTGAAACTGGCAGAGCGCGCCGAGCAGTGGAAGGATTTGGTGATCACAGCTCGTACCCACAACGTGCCGGCGCAGCCCACGACTTTTGGTAAACGCTTGGCCATGTTTGGCGAAGACCTGCTTTGCGCCGTGCGCGAGCTGGACCGTATTATCGATAACTATCCTGTGCGTGGGCTCAAAGGGCCTGTCGGCACACAGATGGACTTGTTGACGCTCTTCGGGGGCGATGCGGAAAAGGTGGCTGCTTTGGAAGAGCGCATTCTCGATCACCTTGGCGTGGGCGCTGCGCTCGACACCGTAGGCCAAGTCTATCCACGTGGCCTCGATTTCGAAGTGGTTTCCGTCTTTGTGCGTCTCGCTTCAGGGCCTTCCAGCTTTGCCAAGACTCTACGTATCATGGCTGGCCACGAGCTGGCCAGTGAGGGCTTTGCCAAGGGCCAAGTGGGCTCCTCTGCCATGCCGCACAAGATGAACAGCCGCAGCTGTGAGCGTCTCAATGGCTTTGCTGTCATTCTGAAGGGCTACCTGACGATGGCGGGCGAGCTCGCCGGCGATCAGTGGAACGAGGGCGACGTCTCTTGCTCCGTAGTGCGTCGTGTCTTCTTGCCAGACAGCTTCTTTGCCATCGATGGGCTGATCGATACTTTCCTCACGATCTTAAATCAAATGGAGGTCTACCCAGCCGTGATCGATCAGGAAAACCAGCGCTACGGTCCATTCCTCGCGACCACCACAGTGCTGATGGAAGCGGTCAAAGCCGGAGCCGGGCGCGAAGAAGCGCACGAAGCGATCAAAGAGCATGCCGTGCAGACCGTGCGCGATCTACGTTCGGGGCTGATCTCGGCCAACGATCTGGTCGAGCGACTTGCAGGCGATGCTCGCTTGGGGCTCAGCTTGGAGCAACTCAGCGAAATGATGGGGCGCGCCCAAGCCATGACGGGGCTGGCCTCCGCTCAAGTGGACAAATTCTGCGCCACTGTTCGTGAGGAATCTCAGAATTTCCCAGCCGCCGCCGACTATACTCCGGGCGCAATTCTTTAAGGATTGCTTTCGAAAAAGGCCGTCATACACACAGTCACACTCTCTCTTTAAACACCCAATACGCATATGTCAGAACAACTCGAAGGAAACTGTCTTGTCGCCCAATCCGGCGGCCCTACATCTGTAATCAACGCCAGCCTCTCCGGTGTCGTTGCCGAAGCGCTCAATCACGAGTGCATCGAAGAAATCTACGGCGGCCTGAACGGCGTGCTCGGTATTCTTAATGAACAACTCATCGATCTCGCAGCCGAGTCGCAGCAAAATATCCGTGGCCTTCGCTACACTCCAGGCGCCGCTCTGGGCACTTGTCGCTACAAGCTGAAGCGCCAGGCCGATTTCGACCGCGTGCTTGAAGTTTTCGAAGCCCACAATATCCGCTACTTCTTCTACGCCGGCGGCAATGATTCTCAAGACACTGCCGATAAGATTTCCAAGCTCGCTCAAGAGCGTGGCTATGCCTTGCGCGTCATCGGCATTCCAAAGACGATTGACAATGATCTGGTCACTACCGACCACACACCTGGTTACGGTTCTGTGATCAAATACATTGCGACCACCGTTAAGGAAATCGCCGCCGACAACGCAGCCATGGGCCAACACGATTTGGTGCAAATCATCGAAGTGATGGGCCGTAGCGCAGGTTGGATCGCAGCTGGTGCCGCATTGGCCAAGCGCCGTGACGAGCCAAACGCTGCACCGCACCTGATCTATTTGCCAGAAGTCGCATTCTCTCCGGAGAAATTCATCTCTGACGTGCAACACGTTCTTCAGAAGGAGAAATATTGTGTCGTCGTCGTGGGGGAAGGTCTCGTCGATGCCGATGGTAACTACGTTTCCACCGACAGCGCGGGCGCCGATGATTTTGGTCACTCTCAACTCGGTGGTGCCGGTGAATACCTACGCGCCCTTGCAGAAGAGTCGCTGCAGGTTAAAGCGCGCTCCGTCAAGCTCGGCATGGCGCAACGCGCGGCCGTTCATTGCTCCTCGCAGGCTGACAATGATGAAGCTTACCTCGCTGGCCAAGCCGCTGTCGAAGCCGCTGTCGATGGACAGACTGACAAGATGATCACTCTAGTGCGTGGCGAAGGTGATAGCTACACATGCGAGACCGGTCTCGCCGATCTCTCTGAGATTGCCAATGGCGTGAAAAAGCTCCCTGAGAGCTGGATCAACGAAGACGGCGTCAGCATGAACTACAACTTCTACAAATATGCACTTCCTCTCATCCAAGGCGAAGTCAAGGTGCCCTACGAGAACGGCGTGCCCGCACTTGTTCAGCTCAAGATGGAGAAGGTCGACCGCAAGCTCGCGGCTCACATCTTCGAATAAAAGTGTAGCCTCAATTCTCTGAATTGGGGTCAAACCGAAACGATTTTCAAGCCCCGTCGCGATAAACGTGACGGGGCTTTTTTTGTTCAAATGCAAGTTCCAAACTCTGTTACAGGTCATACCAAAGTAGCCTCGGTTCCGTTGTGCTGGGGTTCGGTCGCCTACTAGACGCAACGGGGGCTAAAGCACCCCGCCACTTGCTTGCGAATGCATTGAAAAGTAGCCGAGCGCTTTAGCACCCCGCCACTTGCTTGCGAATGCATTGAAAAGTAGCCGAGCGCTTTAGCACCCGACCGCGTTTAGATGAGTTCTAAGCACGTATCGTATATTACTCGTTTAAAAGCAGCAGTTGGGAGAAGTCCATGTGATGGAAGTTGTAAGAGGTATTCGCATTTACTAACTGGAATATCATGTTGTAATAACGTTTTTTCTTTTCAAGGCCACTACTTCTAGGGTAAAAGCTAGGGTATGTTGCCTAGATTTCCCCTTTTGCATCGGGTCCCAGTCGTTGGGGTTCTTTCTTTTTTGATCGTTTCTCAGTCGATCGCGGACGTTTTTCCAGACCAGGATGAAGATGGCTTTATTGATGCGATTGAGTTGCGTTATGCGGGGACCTGGTCGGTCACGAACCCAGAGCTGACACCAGATCACGGCACGCCGTTGATGATTGGCACCGTTTCTACTTGGGGCGATTTTCAACGCTTTCCCGAAACGGATCAGGCGGTGGCCCTCGATGCCAGCGGTTACACTGGCTCCGAGTTTGTGCTCGTGTTAAAAGGGGACGGGCGTGTGCTGGATTGGTCGGCACAGGCGAATTCGATTCAAGAACGTTTATATGGTAGCAGTGATTGGGCCGGCACCCATCCTCGTGAATGGCGGGGCATTGTCGCTATCGAGGCGGCACCTTTCGGTGTCTTTGGTATCGATGCAGAAGGTAATATTCACTACTGCGCGGAGCCCTGGGCCGTCAGTGCGGTGCAAGGCCTCAGTGATGTGCTACAGATTGAGACTTCATACGATAGCTTAATCGCGCTGACTGTGGGCGGGAATATCGCGACTGCGGTCGATGGTTGGAGTGATCCACTAAAAGCAAAGGTCCCTGTCCTCAGTGAAGACACCGAGTTTGACGGAATTGCCGTCCGCGTTGCTGCCGGTAAGGATGTCTTTGCAGTGGTGAGTCGATATGGGAATTTCAAGCTATGGGGCACGACGGCGGCGATGGCAGCGATGGACACTTCAGCGTTTGCATCCATGCCTATTCTCGATTTTGAGCTGAGTGCGGTCGATCACTCAGGCCTCGCGATTCGAGCGTCGTCAGGTTTGTCTATTCTTTTTGGGGCCGACAAATCGGGTGGGATTGATCCTTTTGTTTCTCAAGCTGTCAAAACGCCCAACTCGACGGGCGATTTTTCAACTCTGTCCGATCATCGCTTGGAAACTTCAGCCAGTTTAAATGATGACGAAATTCACGCTTCGACTAATTGGGAATATGTGGATATCGCTTCAACTGACTCTGCGCTCTTTGGTATTACGCGCGACGGCACGCCATTGGAGTGGGCAGTCGCCGAGGAACTTGGGGTGCATTCTCCAGTCTATCTGAATGACGGTGATTGGAACAGCCTCAACGGTTTAAGCTTGTTGAATTCCCCAGTCATGTCGCTTGCGGGTCTAGAGCGGGCCAATAACCTGCAGAGTCTCTTCATTGAGCAAAGCTACATCGAAGACCTTAGCCCTTTGATTGATCTCGACGATCTAGAGTATCTGCGAGTTAGTGACTCACCGATACTCGATTTATCCGCGCTCGATCAGCTCCCTTTGCGGCAACTTGAACTGGCGGGATTGCCGAGTGCCTCTGAACTCGATAGCGCTAAAGGTTTTGAGCGACTACGAGCAGTCGCTCGACTCGAGCAGCGTTTCGGGGCAAATGTTGGCGCCTCATTGAATGCGAACTTTGGCTGGCATCATCAATTTGATCCTCAACTTGCCGCTTGGATCGGTTCAGCTCTCGAAAGCCTCGGCAGTGTGTCTACGCTTGATACTAGCCTTTCTGCTGCTGTCGGACTCGAACTTAGCGATTTACGCGGACTCTCCTTGTTTGACCAGTTAGAGGTCTTGCGGATTCCTGATCAAAACGTGGTCGACCTTTCCGAGTTGGCAGACCTGCCTCAGCTTTGGGAAGTCGATCTGAGTAATAATCCCGTCGTCGATCTTTCCCCGCTCTTGAGCCTGCGCTCGTTACATGAAGTGGACATCACCGATACGGGCGCTGCGGAGCTTTTAGCAAATGCAAGCGCGGAGATGCCTGCTGCCATCGAGTTGCGTGCCGTGGTGGCCGAATTAGAGCGTCGAGGTGTGGACGTGACCAACGATAGCTGGACTGCGCGTAACGATTGGCATTTACACTTTGCCGAAGACACTGCGGCAGCCATTCGTGACTATTTGAATCTCACTGATGTCGAGCTCACCTTTGCGCAGCTTGAACAGGTGAAGGAATTCAATGTGGATGCTCGTTTCGACGAGGAGTTTTTTATCACCGATCTCTCCGGCCTCCAATACGCATGGCAGCTTGAGGAGGTGAAACTCATTGAACAAGGCGTCACAGACATAGCTCCGCTTAAATATCTACCTAATCTGTATCGCTTATCCGTCATTCATTATGATATGTCCGAAACGGAACGTCGATTGAGTGATTTGTCGCCGCTCGCAGGGCACCCCGCACTGGAGGAAATTTTCCTGATGGGGACAAACGTCCTTGACGTTAGTCCACTTTACAATCTGCCCTTTTTGCAATACTTGGAGCTGAACAGCACCTTCGCCGACGAGTTGTACTCTTATGGTGATGAGGAGAACCCTGTCGCGATCGCGATTCGTGAAGAGGTGGCCTTACTTGAAGCATCTGGTGTGCAAGTTATCTTTGATGGTGAAAGTCGTAACGACTGGTGGCGCATCTTCGAGCCTGCGCTCGCTCTAGCTTGGCGCGATGCGTATGGGTGGGGGGATTATCTTGTCTTAAGCGATCTAGAGAGTGCGACCAATCTCTCATTTTCACAAGCAGGTATTCGTGATCTCAGCGGGATGGAGCTCGCGTATCAGGTAGTGATTCTTGATTTGGAGGACAACGTGATTACCGACCTCAAACCATTGGCTGGCGCGACGAAGCTCAGCACGCTTTCTTTGAACGACAATCCGGTCGCGGATCTTTCGCCTGTGCTCTCGCTACAGTCACTTGGCGTCTTGGATATCGACGGCACCTTTGCTGCAGAATTGTATCAAGCAGGGCAGAGGACTTTCTTACATTATGATTCGGTTGCCAGAAAGTTGTACCGTCAACTGTCCGCTTGGGATCAAGCTGGAGGTGGCTTAAACTCTGGGGGCGATAATCGAGATGACTGGTGGTGTCTCTTCGCACCAGAGCTGGCCGACGTTTTAGTCGAGGCTGCGAGAGGCGGCGATGGCGACTATACTTTGAGTTTGAGTGATCTAGACTCTGTTCGAACGCTCAGCGCGACACGTGACGACCTCAGGCCGATCGCTAGGCTGACGGGGATCCAATACCTGCTGGAACTTGAAGAAGTGAATTTGCCCGATCAGGCCATCAGCGATCTCGCTCCTTTTTCAGAAGTGCCTACATTGACTAAGCTTGATTTGAGCAACTCTAAACTTAATCAATGGCCGATCAATCGTGTCTCGGACCTCTCGCCGCTCGCGGGTAGTTTATTACTGAATAACTTGAACATCGAGAATACGGACGTCTTAGATTTGGACCCTTTACTCGATTTGCCTTCCTTATCTTCGCTACTTATCGATGGCACCTTTGCCGCAGACCTGATCATGCGGGGGGCTTCTGAAAGTCCTCGCGCTATACGAGCTAAAGAAATCGCGCAGCAATTTTCTCTAGCACCGACTTCTAGTGAACGCGAAGATTGGTGGCGCGTCTTTGATCCTGCTTTGGGCAGTGCGCTGGCGGCTGAAGTCGGCTGGGGGAGGGGGCGCTTTCTTTGGATGCTATCGAGGGACTGACAGGTTTGTCCGCGGCAGAGCAAGGCATCGTCTCACTGCGAAATGTCGACTTGGCCTATCGTTTCGATAATTTAAATTTAAGCTCCAACCCCTTGGGAGATTTGTCGCCATTAGCTGGTTTGCTGCAACTGCAGGAGTTAAACCTGGCTTATTGCAGTCTGTTTCGGGGCAGCCTATTCGATGCCGAGCCGTTGGCCTCCATTCGCAGCTTACAAGACGTAGACCTCAGTCACAATTACCTGCTGGATATTGAGCCACTGCTGGCCTTGCCTCTCTTGCAAGACGTTAACCTTTCGAGCACCTATGCCTCCGATGATTCCGAGAACCCCGCTTACTGGATTTATAAAGTCCTAAGGGCTCGTGAGGTCGATGTGACACTGGGGGAATCTCCTCTTGAGAACTACAGCTTTCTCTTTGATCCCGGCTTAGCGCAGGCGATTCGTGAGCAAGTGGGTAATGGTGTGGGGTGGAGTCAATTGCAGCAAAATCTGACTGACTTAGATGCTTCGGCGCGTGGTATTCAAAGCCTACGAGGCTTGGAATTGTGCACCAACTTGGAGTCCTTATCTCTTGGTGATAATCTGATTGCTGATCTGAGCCCATTGAGTGAGCTAACAAAGCTGACCTACTTAGACCTCGGTGTGGATGTGGGTGCATACCCAGAGGGGAATCCATTTAAGGATCTCAGTCCCTTGGCCAATTTGTGGTCTTTAGAATCTCTCAACCTGCAAGGCTGTGGAGCCACCGATTTCTCGGTGCTAGGCTCTCTGCCTTCACTTGTTTCGGTTAATGTGAGAGATACGCTTTTACAGTCCGGTGATTCGATTGTTGCGAGACTGGAGGCTTCTGGAGTTGGACTTACGATTGGTGGGGATGTGCAGTTCTCGCGAATATTGGCACCTTCTCTTTACGCCGCATTGGAGGCAGAAGATCTTCTCAGTTTAGATATCAGTGTGATGCAACTAGAGGATCACGGCATTAGCAGTCTCGATGGAATCGGGATTTTTCAGAATCTAGAGCAATTAAACGTGGGGGGCAATCGTATCACTGACTTAAGCCCTTTAGCAGGCTTGCCATTGCTACATACGCTCGATCTCAATGGCGAAGATTTTTATTCTGGTGATTATTGGGAAGAGGGGACTTACAACGCAGTTTCTGACCTCTCCGTGCTGACGACGCTTCCGAGCTTGAGCACTTTCAACGCGCGTGGAAATCACATCTCAAATATTGAACCGCTCTTAGACTGTCCCGCGTTAAGCAATGTGAATGTGACAGATAATTTTCTTTTGGTCGATTATTACTCTGGTTCTGGGGTGAGTCCAAATTGGGTAATTGCTCAGCAATTACAAGCTCGTGAGGTGAACGTTTACTTAGACACAGATCGTACCGATTGGTATCGTTTATTCCCGGACCCTGTGCTGTCTGACTACTTTAGAGAAAAGTATGGTTACGGAATGTCAGCTTCTCAGTTGGCGCAAATTGAGAGCATAGATATCACGGAGCCCGTCACGGATCTCACTGGCTTGGAAATTCTTTATAATTTAGAAACACTCAAGCTCTCCAATTGCTATGCACAGGACTTGAGCCCCCTTTCGGATTTGTCGAATCTGACAGAGCTTACCTTAGCACGTGAGGACGAGACAGAGGTTCGTTTGATCGAGGATCTATCACCACTAGCCGGTTTAAGCCTGTTAGAGGACTTAAATCTTCAAGGCCAAGGCGTGAGCAATATTGATGTCCTGCTTGAAATTCAGACTTTGCAAAATGTGAATCTCAGCGGTAATTACCTCGACACCCGCGAAGGCAGTTCGGTGGATGCTGTGCTGCAGATGCTAGGATACGTCTTTGTTGACCTAAGTAATCAGCGTGATATCTGGAATCACATCAGCGACGCAGGCTTGGAGAGGGCGATCCGAAATCAGCTGAATCTGAGCCCCGATCAAGCAATCACTCAAGCCGATTGGGAGGCATTAAGGCTTTTGGTGGCGAAGGGCTATGCGATTGAAGATATTGACTCGCTTTCACTGGCCTCAGAGCTCGGAGTGGCAGTTCTTGCTGGCAATAATATTTCCGATCCATCTGTACTCGCTAATTTAGAGCGGCTTGGGTTGATTGATTTATCCAATGCCCCTGAGGTATTCCCAGAGTTGGAGAATGCGGTCACCGATCTATCGACCTTCGCTGGATTAACTAATTTGGAGCGTCTTTACTTAATGAATAATCAAGTGGCGGATGTTTCGCCGCTGCTAGAGATGCGCGCTCTGAACTATCTCATGCTCGATGGCAACCCACTCGATCTACGCGAGGACTCGGACACTGTGCGACTCTTGGAAGCATTGATTGCTCGGGGCACTAATGTGTTTTACGATGATCGCTATCGTAGCGGACTCGCTGAAGTGCAAGATAACCCGCAAGCTTATGGTCTCTTCGAGGAAGCCCAATTACGTGGCCTCGCCTTGGGTAAGCCAATTCTAGAGCAAGTGGATGGAGCATTTCAATTACAGTTGGACGTCTTTGAGAGCACCGACCTCATTGAATGGTTGCCAGGGCAGGGGAGCTTTCAGGAAGTCGAAGGGCAATTGATTTGGACGCCTACGAATCCGGGCACCACAAAATTCTATAGCATCGAAGCACAGTAATACCAATTCGCAAAAAGTTGAAACTAATCGAAATGTTTTGCGTAGCTTCGGTTCTCAGAACTGGGGAGATGTCTATCGCCCCCGAAACTTAGTTTCAAGGCTAGTTTCGGAGCGTCTACTGGATCATGCATATCCTGATATTAGTATAATTCACACCGGCCAGTCACCGCTTTCGATGCGCGTGCCGCCATGTTGGGCGATCTTCTCGGCCGTCATTTCATAGATCCACACTTCATCCAGTGGCTCCCCTTCGGAGGTAAAGCAGTTCACCCGCAGGCGGTTGTAGTCATTCTCCACTTCCGGTCGGCCCGGCACATAGCCCTCCAAATAGTCCAAGCCCGCGAAGGCCGCGGCATCCGCCATTTTCAGCACATAGCCCTTCACCCATTTGTCACCTTTTAGTAATAATCCGGGGTAGCCCACGTGCAGGTCGTAGAGTTCCCCATGGATTTTCGCTGGCACTGGCTCCGCCGCCAGTTTGCCCGCACAAAACTCCGGCCAGTAGTGGCCCCCGGGCTTCAAGGTTCCATACACAAAAACTTTAAAATCAGAGTCCATGTTTATGACATAAATTATAAACTACAGATCATACTCATGCGAAGTCCACGCCTGCAGGATCGTCAATCTCCCGCGCGGCAAAAGTCACTCAGAACTCGCCCGCACATGCAGGGAATCGTTCCATTCATCATTGGATCTTGGACGTTCAATGTTCGACGTTGATCACTTCATCCGCTGACGCACGCATTCATACAGGCATACACCTGCCGACACTGAGACATTTAAGCAGTCCACAGTGCCTGCCATCGGAATGCTGACCAGATGGTCGCATAGATCACCAGTCACCTTGCGCAGACCCCAGCCTTCGCTGCCCAGCACCAATGCGGTTGGCTGCTTGAAGTTTACATCGTAGAGCATTTCACTGCCTCGATCCGAGGTGCCCACTATTTGGATGCGTTGTTCATGGAACTTACGCAGGAGCATGCCGATATTCTTCACTTTCAGGAAGGGCACATCGTCTGCGCCACCGCAGGAAATGTCGCGCACTGTTGGTGTGATGCCGCAAGCGCCCTTGACCGGTGCGAGCACTGCAGTGACACCTGCGCCCGAGGCCGTGCGTAGGCAGGCACCCAGATTATGTGGGTCCTGTACGCCCTCCAGCACCAAAATCAGGGGATTTTCTGTGCGCTCGATCAGTTCGAACAAATCGTCTTCGTTTTCAAGATAGACGATTGTGGGTCCCTTCGAGTGACGAGGTGGACGTTTGATTTTGTGAATAGAATTACGGCCCATGATATGGAAGCGCGGTGCGCTGAGTGGAAAGTTGAAAGTAGAGAGTGAAAACTTGAAAAACAGGGATCATGCCGCTTTCCCCTCGCAGGTAAAGCGGCAAGTGGAGAGCAGCAGCGGAGGCTGAGGCGACCAATGATGAATTATGCGATAACTTGGCAATGTCTTTTGCAGGCGATTGCCGGAGATTGGGCTTTCAATCGCTCAAATCGCGATCCATTTTGACGGATTATGCGTAACATCGACGAAACCAGTTCGAAGCTAGATCCTTTTCGTGACTTTCACGGGGAGGCCTCTTCTGCTGCGTTTGATTGTCACGGCATTGCGCGCAAGCCCTACTCTCCCATCGTGGATGTGATTCGTTCTTGTTCCAAGAGCGATCTAGGCCAACGTCAGAAGCGGCTCAATCATGCGGTGGAGGAGTTGGGCTTGCAGTTCTCGGATGTGACCTCCAGTCGCTCCAGTGCGAATCCTTGGCGTTTGGACTTGTTTCCGCTTTCGTTGAGTGCGACGGAGTGGCAGCGTATTTCATCGGGGGTGGTGCAGCGTGCGCTGGCTTTTAATGCCTATGCGCAAGACCTTTATTCGGAGCAAAATATTTTGCGTGAGCGTGTGATACCGCACGATTTGGCGCTACGTGATCCGGCTTTTTTGCGTCAACTAAGTGGGATTGAGGTGCCTTACGGCGAATACTCTCAGTTCGGTGCCTTCGATCTGGTAGATGCGGGCGAGGGCGATTGGCGGGTGGTTGAACATCATATGGGGGCGCCCTTTGGTTTGTCGCATGTGCTGCAAAACCGGCGTATTCTCTCGCAGGTCTTTCCTGAGCTGTATGAACGTGTGGATGTGGCCCCGGTCGCGGGCTTTAGCACCTATTTGCTGGAAATGTTGCGCGCGCAGTCGAGTCGGGCGAATCCGCATATTCTTTTGTTGACCAGTGGTCAGCCGGGGCAGGCCTACTTCGAAGAGGCATTTATCGCGCGTCATATGGGGATTTCTATTGCGCAGCCCAGTGACCTTTTGGTGCGCGAGAGTTGCGTCTTTCTGAAGACGATCCGTGGCTTGGAGCCTGTGGATGTGATTTATCGTCGCGTCGAAAGTGCGGCGCTGGACCCGATTGCGGTGCCGAATGCAAATGCTTTTGGCTTGCCGGGGCTGATTAATGCGTGGCGACAGGGAAATGTCGCGATCGTCAATGCGCCTGGTTCTGGAGTGGCCGATAACCGTGCTTTGCTACGATACAGCGACCGTATCATTCGGCAGTATCGTCATGAGAGCCCCATTCTTCGCTCGGTGGAAACTTTTCACCTTAGTGATGTGGATCAGCGGGATTACGTGGCGGAGCATGCGGCGCAGTTGGTGCTCAAGCCCATGCAGGACCATGATATGCTTTGGCAGATTTGCGGTGGGCGACCGGGGCAATCCATGGCATCGATGGAGCGGCTGGCCAAGCGTCATCCGGAGTATTTCGTGGCGCAGTCGATCCCGGATCCGGCCATGTTACCACAGTTTAAGGATGGCGAGTTCACCGCGAAAGGGGGCTACTTGCGGGTCTATTATATTTTAGGTAAGGAGCCGATTGTGTTGCCGGGTGGAATGGTGCGGCAAAAAGTGACAGGGCATCGCACTCGCCGTTTAACCATTGCGACCGACGGGCTCAAGGATGTCTGGGTGCCGGATAGTGTGGTCAAAGATTCTGCCCCTAAGCGCCTGCCGACCGCGATGGGCGAGCGCTTTTCGATCAGCAGTCGTATCGCGGAGTCGCTCTACTGGGCGGGGCGCTATTTGGAGCGTGCGGAGAATACATCGCGTCAATTCCACACTTTAGAACGTTTGCGCTGGGATCAAATGGCGCATGCCGAGCAGCGCACATACTGGCCTTTATTGCAAGCCGTGGCCGCGGCCACGGGGCAGAGCGATGTCACCAAGCGGAAACGTCCGCCGCGTGATACCTTGCCATTTTCCAAGAGTCTTTTGTTGGATGCCAATAAGGGGGCTTCGGTGCGCGCCTGTATCGGTCATGCGCGCAACTGTTTGGAGAAGGTTCGCGAAGTGATCAGTCCGGAATGTCGTGAGGTCTTGGAAGATATTACGCTGTATCTGAATGTGGAAGCGAAGCGAGTGGTGACCCGGGCGCGTTTGACCGAGCTGTGCGAGCATATCGTAAGTGAACTGGCACGTTTTAATGGCACGGCGGAACGCACCATGCCGCACGATGACACCTGGCAGTTTTTGCGGATTGGCATTTTCTTCGAACGTGCAGTGGGGGCCTTAGCGGTTTTGAAAGTCGCGATGCCGCGCTTGATTGAAGCCTATCATGAAGTGGACGAAGAGAGTGCCGACTTGACTGCCTTGCTGCGCTTGCTGGGCTCTTTGGACGCGTATCGCAGAGAGTTTCGTTCACGTGCCTATGTGGATCGTATTTGCAGTTTGATCTTACAGGGGAAGCACGTGCCCAGTTCGGTGAATTTCTGCCTGCGCAATCTGGACTATGCGATTAGTACGCTTTCCCATGGCGAAGATCGTGCCTTGGGTGGGGACTTGCGTCAGCAGATCCGGGTATTGCTCGAAGTTCTGGCTCATTTTCCGTTGGCGCAAAGCCCGATGGGAGAGGTCGACTGGTTGGATGCCGGTGAGGTACAGCCTAAGTCAATGCATCATACTGCGGATTTTGTAGGCGAGGCTTTCTCCGGGCTGGCCGAACAGGTGGAAGCTTTGCATGGGCGACTCGAAGACATCTTTTTCAGCCATCAGGATGTTTTTGCGCGTGAGCCCACGCTCTTTGCTATGGATTAGGCCTAGACGGTGGCCTGCAGTCAGAGACTAAAAAATAGAAAATGAATTCTATAGCTAACAATATCTCTTTATTGCTTACAAAGTGGCAATCCTTCTGCTCTCAGTGCATGGTTGTGTTGTTACCGTTGACTGACCTCTGGCATCCGACCTCTGTTTACTGATTTTTCATGCGCTTCCGAGTCTCCCATACCACCGAATATAAATACGCAGTGCCGGCTTCCGAGTCGTTTGCTGAGTTACGGGTGTGGCCGCAAACCAACGATTCGCAGCGTATCATCGAACGACGTCTGGACATCACGCCTGCCACGAAAGTGGATCATTATGTGGATTACTTTGGCAATCATGTTGAATTTTTCACGATCCCGCATCGGCACAACTCTTTGACGGTTACTTCCGAAACTGAGGTTGAGACCTTTGCCGTAGAGCCGCCGGCAGCGGCGCTGGAGATTTCTGTCGGGGAGGTGCGGCAGATTTTCAACAGTATGCGTTATCAATTGTTCGAATTTTTGGAGCCGAGTTTTCATGTGCCGCTCAATCAGCACCGGCGCATTCGTAAGCAGTTTTTCAAGCAAGCGGACTCGTATGGAGATTCCCTGCGCACACTTTACAGCTGGATCTTTGAGAATTTTAAATATCAGTCGGGCTCGACGGATATCTCCACGCCCATTGCGGACGTGGTCAAGCAGCGGCGCGGGGTGTGTCAGGACTTTGCTCATTTGATGCTGGCGATTCTACGTAGCAATGGAATCCCCGCACGTTATGTGAGCGGCTATATCGAAGCCTACGATCCTGAGAAGACCGATGCCTCGCTGATCGGTGCGGCGGCCAGTCACGCTTGGGTGGAAGTCTATCTGCCCGGGGGCACCTGGTGGGGGCTCGATCCGACGAATAACCAAGCCGTCGGCGAACGGCACATCGAAGTCGCCGTGGGGCGGGACTACCGCGATGTGGCCCCCATGCGTGGCACGTATAAAGGTGCCACCGATCAACGACTGAACGTCATCGTCTCTCTCGAACGAACCAATAAAGCGCATGAAATTACGAATCCAGCATAGGACTGCGCACACTTACGAGCGCCCCGTCAGTTTTAGTGACCACGCCCTGTTTCTACGGCCGTTGAATAGTCACCTGCGTCATGTGACGCACTTTGAGGTCAAGACTACGCCGGCATCGCGCCAGCGATGGGTGCGCGATGCCTATGGGAACCTAGTCTTGCGTTGCAATTTTGGTTTGCTGGAGTCTCAGGAATTGAGCTTCGATACGATGACTGAGATTGAAGTCGGTGAGGATAACCCCTTCGATTTTATTTTAGATGCTTATGCCACAGGCTATCCTTTCAGTTATCGTGAACCGGATTTAACTGCGCTGCGCCCCTATGTGGGCACGCAGCCAGCCAAAGGAGCGGGGCGGGTGTTGGATTGGTTTTATACAGCAGTGCCGAATCCGATGCAGCATGCCGATGTCGTGCAGTTTTTATCAGATCTGAATGCTGCGGTGGCGCGTGAGATTGATTATGTGCGTCGTGACGAAGAGGGTATTCAAGATCCGGATACGACGCTGCAGCTTGGTAGCGGGTCTTGTCGTGATATGGCCGTGCTTTTTATTGCGATCACCCGGCAGATTGGCTTCGCGGCCCGGTTTTGCAGCGGTTATTTATATGATCCACCAGTCGAGGGCAGCGGAGAGCATCTTTACAATCGTGCAGTGGGGTCTATGCACGCTTGGGCGGAGGTGTATTTACCGGGTGCCGGATGGAAGGGCTTCGATCCCACCAATGGTATTCTCGCGAACGGATTTTTTATTCCCTGCGGAGTCTCGCATGATCCCAAAGCCGTAGACCCCATCCAAGGCTCCTTTTTTGCCAAAGACTCCGTCGCATCGACGATGGAAGTCAGTCTCGAAATCGAAAGGATCGACGAATGAAGCCCCTACGAATTTTACTATGAACTCAGCCATCCAATCCCTCGCTAATCAAGTTGAAGACTCGCTCCAGTCGCAAGGCATTGCCTTAACGATGGGGGGCGAGCCCACCTTTATTCCCGCCCATCCTGATGCTCCGGAGTGGAATAATGCCGCCATGGGGGAGCAGAAGCTTGGCTACGCGCGACGCATGACGGCGGAGTTGATTCGCGAAAACTACCCCGGAGCCTTGACGATGCAGGTCTTTGGCAAGTGGTATCCCGGCGAGCCTCTGCCGCGTTGGAACTGTATGCTTCTGCACCGCAAGTCGGGGGAGCCGTTGTGGGCGGAAACAGAGCGGATTTTATTGGATGATGTGGAGGGGCAGAACGACCCATTGGCTGCTGAAGGATTGATGCAGACCACGGCGGATCAGCTCGGCCTGAGCGATTTTGTGCTGCCAGCTTACGAGGCCGAAAAGTCGACGCCGACCGGCTGGGTCTTGCCGATGGATTATGTCGAGGGAGCGTGGAGCTCCGCGGAGTGGCCGTTTTCGGACTCAAATCCCTTGCAATTGTTTATGGGCGACAGCCCGGTCGGACTGCGTTTGCCGCTGGGGGATCTGGCTGAGGGGACGATGCGCACTGCACTCACCATCGAGGTGCGTCACGGTGCTTTGGAGATTTTTGTGCCGCCACTCGATTGGGAGGGCTTCCAAGCCTTGATCGCATTTTTTAATGCGACCATCGGGGCGAGTGAATTTAGCGATATTGTGTTTTGTGGCTATGCGCCCAAAGCGGCGGGCGACGAGTTGCTGAAGTTTGGACTGGCCGCGGATCCCGGCGTGCTGGAGGTGAATCTGCCTCCGGCGGCTACCTGGGCAGAATACGATCGCTTTCTCAGTCAGTCCGCGCGGGCCGCCGCCACGGTTGGTTTGCAGTTGACCAAGCAGCAACTCAATGGCGCGATTTATGGTACCGGGGGTGGTGCGCATCTGGCCTTTGGAGGGCCGAGCTTAGAGCAAAATCCCTTTCTGCTTCAGCCTAATCGTATTGTTTCGATCTTGCGTTACTGGCAGCGTCATCCAGCGCTTTCGTATTTATTTACGGGGCAATATGTCGGTCCCGGCAGTCAAGCGCCGCGTGTGGATGAGGGCCCCATGCATTCATTGTATGAACTTGAAGTGGCTTGCGAGGGAGTGCAAGGGCTCGCGGGTGCGCCGGAGGGGGAGTTGTTGGATCAGTTCTACCGCAACCTGCTAACCGACTCATCCGGCAACACGCACCGCACCGAGATTTGCTTTGATAAGTTTTGTAATCCGTCTGCGCCCAATGGCAAATGGGGCATCATCGAATTACGCGCCTTCGAGACCTTTCCGCGGATCGAGACCATGTCGGTAATCGGGTTGTTCGTGCGCACGATCATTGCCCGCCTGTGCCAGGCGCCCTTTACTGAGCCACTCCATCGCTTTGGGCCACTGTTGCATGATCGTTATTTCTTGCCCGCCTTTTTATGGGAAGATGTGCAGGCCATCTGCGATGATTTGGCCGCGCATGGCTTCGCCTTTGAGGCTGAGTGGTTGGAGCCAGTGTTGGCATTTCGTTGTCCCAGTGTGGGACAATTAAAGGTGCCGGGTGGACACGTGGATGTGCGGCAAGCCTTCGAGTCCTTTCCGCTGATGGCGGAAGAAAGTCAGGGGGCCAATACTGTGCGTGTCGTCGATAATTCGAGCGACCGTTTGCAGGTGACGCTGTCTGAGCCGGGTTTAGCTGAGGAGGCTGTGCTATTGGTCAACGGTGTCGAGGTGCCCTTCGAGCTAGTGGATGGCAAAATGATCTGTGGTGTGCGTTATAAATGTGCGAGTGCCTATCCTGCCTTACATCCGCATGTGCCGATTCAGTCGCCGCTGGAGTTTGAATGGGTCTCGAAAAGTTCCGGTGAAACGATGCAGGCCGCGCGTTATCATTATTGGAATCCCTTTGCGCCGATTTATGAAGGCCGTCCGCAAGACGCAGAGGAGGCGGCGCAGCGCCGATCGGAGCGTTGGCAGAGCGCCGATGATCTGCTCGGGCGCAAGCCAGAGCAGTTTAAGCCCAAGCTTGCTCCTGAGTTTAAGCATACCTTGGATCTGCGCCGACAACTGCGCAGTTAGGCCTCGCGTGCATCTGATTCGTCGGGGCTTCAAATCTTGTGGGATTTTTTCTGCAGAATGATTGTTCGCTTAAGCTTATTTCAGAGGTCAGAGGTCAGAGGTCGGAGGTCGGAGGTCTTCCCGGCTTATATACACTTATGGACAAAAAAATCCCACAGTCTTTACGGCTGTGGGATTTTGAAAATTGATTCTCGAGCCGGTTCTAGCCGTCGATTTGTTCTTCCAGGAATTCGAACAGCTCGGCTTCGGTTACGCGGCGTTGTTCGCAGGTGTCGCGATCGCGTAGCGTGACGGTGCCGTCTTTTTCGATGGTGTCGAAGTCGATGGTGATGCCGAAGGGGGTGCCGATCTCGTCTTGACGACGGTAGCGACGACCGATCGCGCCGGAGGCGTCGTAGAAGACGTTCCAGCGGCGTTGTAATTTCTTGTAGAGCTTCTGGGCGACTTCCACCAGTTCGGGCTTATTCTTGAGTAGCGGGAAGACGGCGGCTTTGACAGGGGCAATCTTCGGGCTGAACTTCATTACAGTGCGCTTTTCGACTTTGCCCTTGTCGTTGGGCACTTCGTCTTCGGTGTAAGCAGCTGTCAACACGGCCAGCAGTGTGCGGTCGACGCCGAGCGAAGGTTCGATGACGTGGGGCACATACTTGGTCTTGGAGGTCTCGTCGAAGATCTCCATGGATTTGCCAGAGTGCTTCTGATGCTGTTGTAGATCGTAGTCACTACGGCAGGCGATACCCCAGAGCTCTTGTTCGCCGTGGGGAAACTGATACATGAGGTCGGTTGTGGCCTGTGAGTAGAAGGCGAGCTTCTCGGTTGGGTGGATGTCCTCGGTGATGCCTTCGCGGGACAGGCCGATTGAGACCAGCCAGTCGGTGCAGGTGTCGATCCACTCGCGGTGGAGCGCCTTCCAGTCGGCGTCGGGCGCGATGAAGTATTCGATCTCCATTTGTTCGAACTCGCGCGAGCGGAAGATGAAGTTACGCGGTGTGATCTCGTTGCGGAAAGCCTTGCCGATTTGCGCGATGCCGAAAGGAATCTTTACGCGGCCGGTGTCGACGATGTTCTTGTAATTGGCAAAGATGCCCTGTGCAGTTTCCGGGCGCAGATAGGCGACCGCAGAGTCGTCGGCGAGTGGGCCCACCTTGGTCTCAAACATTAGCTTAAATGCGCGCGGTGCTGTTAGCGTGCCGACCTTGTTGGCGTCTGGCGCGAGCGTCAGTTCGCGCTGTGCATCTGTGGCCTCGGTAAATTCCGTGTGGTCGCTGCTGAGCGCGGCTTCGTCGAGCTTCGACTGCTTTTTGTCGAGATTGTCGCGTAGCTTTTTGGCGCGTTTGATGATGCTGGCGCTATCGGTGCCTTCTACAAATGCGACATAGCCGACGTTTTCGCCGTCCAGAATGACGGGCGCGAAGAACAGTTGGTCGGCGCGGTAGCGACGCTTCGATTCTTTACAGTCGACCAATGGGTCGGAAAAGCTGTCGATATGTCCGGAGGCCTTCCAGATGTCGGGGTGCATGATGATGGTCGAGTCCAAGCCTTCGATATCATCGCGGCGTTGCACCATGTCGCGCCACCAAGCTTGCTTGATGTTGTTACGTAACTCGACACCGAGTGGGCCGTAATCGTAGAAGCCATTATAGCCACCGTAAATTTCAGAAGATGCGAAGATAAAACCGCGGCGTTTGCAGAGGCCGACGATATCTTCCATAAGTGCGTCATTGGATGCTGGAGCTGTCATAAGCGGTCCAAAGATGGTGTTTGCGTGTGAGGGGTCAAGTTGAATGGGCAGCCGTTTGATCAGGTTGGAGTTCCGCCTTTAGGCCAATGTCTTTAAGGATTGGTGACTTCTATAGTTTTAACAACTCGTTTTGACTGGGCAACTTTAGTTTTTGGCCAGTCTTTTGTGGGTTGTCGTAGGGTTCTGGGGCAAGTTCTAGGTCTTCGTTTTTTAATAACGGCATCATATATAAGATCATCTAAGAGTCGCTGTATCCACTGAGCCAGCGCTTGCGGGGTGATCAAGTCTGCACCGACTTGCAGTAGCTCGCACAGTGCGGCTGTCTTGTGCAAAACCTTGGCAAAGCTGATGCGCAAGGGCTCAACGCCTGCGGCAGAAGCGACGCTTTGGCGCTGCTTGGCGATCAGCGCGGCCGCTAAGAGCATCGCGAGCACTTCTTGGGCTGCGGTTTGCGGAGTGAGTGCGTCAAGTAGTTCTCCGCGGGCGTGCAGGTGGCTTTTGAGTTCTCGGAAGAATAACTCTTCCTCCCAGCGTGCGGCGTAAAGGGCGATCAGTTCTGTGGCTGGGCTGGTGGTGTCATCGAGCAGACTCGTCCACAAGCGTATTTGAAGACACGAACGGTGACCATTCTGGTCTTCATAGCAGACTCGACCATAGATCTCACGTAGTTCGAGTACCCCCACCTTCTTGCGTGTGGATGGATCAACCGCTTTGACTTCGACTAGCCATGAACCATCCGCGAGTTGCCGCGTGCGCTTGGCTTTGAGATTAGACTTTATTCGAACCAGAACGTAACTGTGTGTGCGCCGGAGCATTGACCAGAGTCCCCAGATCAGCGAAGGATAACCGAACAGTCGGTCGGCTAAAAGCAGACTGCGCTCGGGCAGATCCTGCGCCGCAAACAGTTGCCGCGCGAGTGTCAACTCGCCCTCGCCTTGCCAGCCTAAACGGGTGCCCAAAGGTTGGTGCATACCCAATTCCACCAGGACAACTGCCAGCAAATGCGCGAAAGCAGGTTCACCGCTACCGCGGTTGCAAGCCACTTTTGAAGCCTGTTCATTAATGGTTCCGGTATTACGTAAATTGAAACGAGTCCCGTCGATGGCCACCAACCGATATGCATGATAAAAGGCCTGCACATCTCGCTCACGGTCGGCTAACGGACGTAGCGCGATAGGCAGTATCTCTTCGATCAGCTTCTCGCCAATCGACAAGGCCCGCTGGCTGAGCGCGCTGTCCGAGATGCGCACTCCGGATACCGCCTTGGTATTAGACGAGAAAGTACCCGAACGTGCCAACTCATGGTAGACCCTGGACATCAACCATTCCCAGCCATTTAACTTGGCTTGGCCACCACCGCGAGGACCGTGCTGCGCGAAAATCAGAGCGCAACTCTCACGGCTAAATAGCTCCTCAAAGGCAGCTGGAAAATTAGAAAACAACGGGAAACACAAGGAGGTGGATGCGCTCATTCATACAAAAGAAGCAATCGTACTAAAAGTACGAGTCTTAAATGATTGCGCTAACTAAAATCCAATCCTTAAAGGCATTGGGCCTAAAGGCGGAACTCCAACTCCATGACAAAATCCTGACAATCCTTTTACGGGGGCATGACGACATTTGAGCGGCGATTCGATATTCTGTGGGGGCAATCACGCATTCTCTCAAAACAGATCAATATTATGAAAAATCGAATTCCTAAAGTTTTACTCACCTTGGCGCTCGTCTGCGGGCTGACCGCCCAAGCCGATATCATTCGCACCGCTGAAGTTCTGCAGGTCGATGCGGCGCTGGATCGTCCAGTGGTGCCTGCGAATCAGGCAGAGGACGTGGTGGTGCAAATTAAAATTCTACCTTCTGATTTGCCGAACGATCGAGAGCGTCCGCCTGTGAATTTAAGCTTGGTGCTGGACCGGTCCGGCTCGATGAGTGGTGAGAAAATTGAACAAGCGATTCAAGCTGCAGAAGTCGCCGTTGGACGACTGGGGCCGCGTGACCGGGTTTCGGTGATTATCTACGATCACGATGTCGAAACCTTGGTGTCGTCGCAGCATGTTACCCCGGCGGGACTTCGGGCGATGAAGCGTGCGCTGCGTCAAGTTACGGCGCGGGGCAATACTGCGATTTACGCAGGGCTGAGCCAAGCAGCTGCAGAGCTGCGGCGTCATCGCGAGGACGGCTACATTAATCGTATGATTTTGCTCTCGGACGGTTTGGCCAATCGTGGTCCTTCGCAGGTGGCAGATTTTCGTGCTCTGGGGCGTGCGCTGGCCGGTGAGGACATGGTGATCAGCACCATTGGTCTCGGTCTGGGCTTTAATGAAGATATCATGACGACTTTGGCCGACGCCGGGCAGGGGAATACGTATTTTGTCGAAAATGCCGACGATCTGCCGCGGATTTTTGCGGGAGAGCTGGGCGATGCGCTCAATGTTGCGGCCACCAATATCGAAATCATTGTGCGTCCGCGTGGAGGGGCGCGCATTATCAAGAGTCTTGGGCGCGAAGCCGAGCTCAACGATGGCAGCGCGCGCTTCCGCATGCCGCAGGTCTATAGCGGTCTGGAAAAACTGGCGCTGGTCGAAATGCGTGTGCCCAAAGGTGTGGTGGGCGCTGTGGAGGACTTGATCGAAGTCGAAGTCAATTATAACGCGGTGGGTGAGTCGCATATGCGCACACAGCAAGTGTCGGTTCCGATTCGTTACACGGATGAGGTGGAGCAAGTGGTGGCTGCTGCGCGCAAGGACATTGCGCAAAATGTGGTGGATAATCGGGTGGCGGAGGCCAAGGAAGCTGCCATTACATACGCCGATGCCGGGGATCGCGACGAGGCGGCCAATCGCCTGCGCAGTGTGGTCGGTCAGATTTCAGCTGATTATGGTTTCCTCGGCGATGAGGTGCTCGCTGCGCCGAGTGCTGTGTTGGAGCAAGAAGCCGATCAGGTGCAAACGAAGGGCTTGTCGAATGAAAAGCGTAAGAGCTTTCGTGCCGATAGTTACCAGTCGCGTAACCAGCAGTCGGTGCAGTAGTGTTTTATGTAGGGGCCTGACTTGTCACAATGCCATTGCATGTGAACACTGTAGCACGACGGCGAAGCCGTTGTGAGCGAACTGCGGGCGTGACAAGTCGCGCCCCTACGATTTCAATCTCCAATTCTTCCTCCTATGCGCTTCCGTCCTGTCATATTTGCCTGGTGCCTCCTCTTCGGAGCCACGCTGGCGATGGCTGCGGCCGCGTGGTGGTTGCTGGGGCGCGAAGCCGATCGGGTGGAGGCTTTGGCCGCCGGCACTTTGGCCAACCGGACGGCATCGGTCGCCGAAAGTATCGATTTATTAATGGGCGAGCTGCGCGACGGGGTCCGCGAGGGGTTGGTCGCCGTGCGGACGGTGCCGGAGCCGCGCATCGCGCTGGCCGAGTTGGTTGAGGGCAATCCTTATATCGCGGCAGGCTTTTACTTTCGCGGCTCGGACGCGGTGACGGCTTGGTTCGGTGAGCGCGGGCAATTGCCGTCGCCAAGCTCGCTTCGGGCGGGGGACGGTGAATTTCCCTGGACTTTGCCTGATTTTGAGGACGAGCGTTTGTTGCCGGAGGATGTGGTGCAGGCGGCCCCAGTTGCCGCGCGTACGTCCAGTGCGCCAAGCGATGCCTATGCGGCGGCCCCTGCAGCTGCGATGGAAATGGATGCTGCCTACGCAAGCGCTGGAGATGAAATAGAAGTGCCTGCGGTGCAGCAGAAGGTTGTTTCGCAGAATATAGCTTTGAAAGAGCAACGTGCTGCGGTGCGTAAGGTCAACGTCGATAATCGGGTGGGGCTTAGCAGTATTTTTAGTTCCTTGGCAGAGGACGAAGCCGAATCGAAGGCGGATGTGGCAGACTTCGCGGAGTTGCCTATGCCAGCTTCGCCAGCGCGGCAGCGCTCAGGTGCTGCGCAGCAACTGGCGGACCGCGCTCCCGAGCTGAGTTCGCGGGAGGATGGCGCTGACGCACGCGCACCGATGCGTCAAGCGTGGGTGAGTTCCATGGTCGGCGGGACTGAAGCGTGGATGGCGTGGAGTGGCTTGCCGGATCGTGAGAACTATATTGGCGTCTGGCTAAACCGGGAGGCCATTGTCGCCGAGCTTTCCAAAGCGATCAGCCTATCGCAAAACGAGGGGCTGCGTTTTCGCCTAGTGGATGCGCAGGGGCATGTGGTCGCGGGAGATTATGCGCCGCGCTATAGTAGCCGCGAAGTATCGTTGGTGCCAGAGCTGACTCTCGCAGTGGGCAGTGCGCTGCCGCAGTGGCGAATCGAGACCTTTCGTGCCAATGGCGCGAATACCTTTGGCAGTAGCTTTCGGTTGGTGGGGGGGCTCTTTATCGTGGGGCTGAGTGCGGCGATCTTGCTCGGCTCGACGCTCTTGATTTGGCAAGCGCGTCGCGATGCCCGCGATGCTGAGCGTAAGACCACCTTTGTGGCGAATGTATCGCACGAGCTGAAAACGCCGCTGACCAGCATTCGCTTGTTTGCCGATATGTTGCACGCTGGACGTGTCAAAGATCCCGACAAGCAACGCGCGTATTTGCAAAATATGGTCAACGAAACGCAGCGGCTCACGCGTCTGGTAAATAACGTGCTCGATTTCAGTCGGCTGGAACGCGGCCAACATCGCGGCCAGGTTGCGGCGATTGAGTTGAGCAGTGCCGTTCGAGAAATTGTTGCGGCTCAGGTCGATCGCCTGCAAGCGGACGGCTTAAGTATCACGGTCGCGACGCCGGATGAGATGTTGGAAGCCCATGTCGACCGCGATGCATTGGAGCAAATACTGCTTAACTTGCTCGATAATGCGGCTAAATATGCCTCCTCCGGCGAGCGCGCGGAGGTGGTGCTCACGCGTGAGAGCTCCGGCTGGTGCTTGCGCGTCACTGATTACGGAGCCGGCATCCCGGCCGCCGAGCGCAAACAAGTCTTTAACGCCTTTCATCGATCGGATGATCGTTTGACTGCAGAACGCCCCGGCTGTGGGCTCGGCCTCAGTATCGCGGCGCGATTGGCCGAGGAAATGGGCGGCACGCTCAAGCTCGAATCAAATCACCCCAGCGGTTGTTCCTTTATTTTACAAGTCCATGGCTGATCCCAAACAGATACTCATTGCCGAAGACGACGCGAGCATTCGCCTGGTTTTAGTCGATCTTTTAGAAAGCGAGGGCTATCGTGTGGCTGTCGCGACTCAGGGCGAAGAAGCGCTCGCGCTCTTTGAATCTACCAGTCCCGATCTGGCGATTCTCGACATTATGATGCCTCGCTTGAGTGGTTACGACGTCTGTCGCGCAATTCGCAAAAGTGACGCGGCCCTGCCCATCATTATGCTCAGCGCCAAGAGTGAAGAGATCGATAAAGTGCTAGGCCTCGAACTGGGCGCAGACGATTATATGACCAAGCCCTTTGGCGTGCGTGAGTTACTGGCGCGAGTGAGTGCCGCACTGCGGCGCGCCGCCAACAGCACTTGCGCCAACCAAAGCGGCGCGGAGAGTCCGGTGTACTTTGGAGACATCCAGCTCGATCGCGCGCGGCGTCAATTATTACGCGGCGATCAAGAGCTTCCGCTGACTCAGTTAGAGTATAAGCTGTTGCTTGCATTTATCGAGCATGCCGACCGCGCGTTGAGTCGCGATGAGCTGCTTAACGCCGCCTGGGGCATCGATTACCAAGGGACCACCCGCACCTTGGATCAGCACGTTTCGCAGCTACGGCACAAGATCGAACCCGAACCCGCGAAGCCGCGCTATCTACTGACTGTGCACGGTTACGGCTATCGCTATAAGCCCGAGTGACAGAGAAGCGGGGGGGGGCTTTCAATACTCTTTCGCAAACGAAATTCCTGTGGTGCTACGGCATTGCCATTGCATTGGAAGCGATCATCTTTCCATTACATTATGTCTGACACCCATCAAAGTCCTGCCGAATTAAAGTGGCATGAGCGCCTGCTGTTGGCGGTGCTCGCCTTGCTGATGCGACTCTGGGGACGCACTTTGCGCTTTCACTGGGGCGCGGATGTGCAGGCCTTTATCGATGCCGATCCAGAGCCGTCGGTTGTCATTTTTTGGCATAATCGGCTGTTTGCGGCACCGCTTTTTTATGTGCGCTACTTCCGGCAGCGGCGCTTGGCAACCTTGATTAGCGCCAGCAAAGATGGCGCGTGGCCCGCCGTATTTGTTAAACAACTCGGCATGCACCCCGTCCGCGGCTCTCGCTATAAGCGTGGCCCTCAGGCAGTACGTGATCTCATCGCGGCCCAACGAAACGGTCACGATGTGGCATTGACGCCCGACGGCTCGCGCGGTCCGCTCTACGATATGAAATCGGGCGCGGTGACAATTGCGCTGAAAACCGGGGCACCGATTGTCTTGCTGTCTTTTAACTACTCGGGGGCCTGGCGCTTGAAGAGCTGGGACCGTTTTTATGTGCCCTATCCCTTCAGCCGAATTGAAGTACGGATGGACGATGTGGGCCCTTGTTCGGGTTTAAGCGAAGATCCCAAGGAGGCTTCTGCACTGTTGAAACCACGAATGGACGCGATTACGCGCGATTAGATTCGAAGTGCGCACGCTTGACGCGCAATCGTCTTCCCCGTCATATCCCAATCATGAATGTCACGATTGGAACGCCATTAAATCTTCAGCGGTCAAAGTGCTCCTTTGCGGTTCGGGAGAACTGGGGAAGGAGGTCGTTATCGAGCTCCAGCGTTACGGCGTCGAAGTGATCGCGGCGGATGCCTACGCGGATGCGCCTGCGATGCAGGTGGCAGATCGGGCGCATGTCGTTTCCATGTTGGATGGCGCAGCCCTGCGGCGGATTATCGAAGCGGAAAAGCCTGATTATGTGGTGCCGGAAGTCGAAGCGATCGCCACCGACACATTGGCTGAACTGGAGCGTGAAGGTGTCGCCACCATCATCCCCACCGCGCGGGCCACTCAGCTGACTATGAATCGCGAAGGCATTCGCCGCTTGGCAGCGGAAGAACTGGGCCTCAAGACATCGCCTTATCGGTTCGCGGCCACCGAAGAAGAATTTAATGCTGCGATTGCAGCCATCGGCCTGCCCTGTGTGGTCAAGCCGATCATGAGCTCCTCCGGCAAGGGCCAAAGCACCGTGAAAACTACCGAGCAAATCAAAGCGGCATGGGACTACGCGCAAGCAGGTGGGCGTGCTGGCAAGGGGAAGGTCATCGTCGAAGGCTTTGTTGATTTCGACTACGAGATTACCCAACTCACCGTGCGCCATGTCGGCGGCACCTCCTTTTGTGATCCGATCGGGCATACGCAGGAAGACGGCGACTATCGCGAGTCCTGGCAGCCGCAGCCGATGTCGCCCGTCGCGCTCAAGGAGGCGCAGGCTTACGCGCTGGCAATTACGGATGCGCTTGGTGGACGTGGCATCTTCGGCGTGGAGCTCTTTATCAAGGGGGATGAGGTCATTTTCAGTGAAGTATCACCGCGCCCCCACGATACCGGCATGGTGACTATGATCTCGCAGGACCTCTCCCAGTTTGCGCTGCACGCCCGAGCGATTCTAGGGCTGCCGATCCCCAACATCGTGCAGCATGGCCCCTCCGCCTCGGCTGTGATTTTAGTCGCCGGTGAGTCGGACAATGTTTCTTTTGGTCATTTAGGCGAGGCGCTGAGTCAGCCGGATACCCAGCTGCGCCTGTTTGGTAAGCCCGCCGTGCAAGGCAAGCGGCGCATGGGGGTGGCCATCGCGCGCGGGGCCAGTATCGACGAAGCCCGTGCCAAGGCCCGCCAAGTCAGCTGCGCAGTCGATGTGCAGCTTTGATTTTCCGCCCAAAATGGCGTATTTAGTATGTAACTTGCTTTAATATCGCCTAGGCTTCTTATTCATTCACCTATTCAGATCAGTATGAGTCACGCACCTATCACGCCTAAAGTTCTCGTTATCGATGATGATAACGATCTCCGCTATTCATTAAAACGCGTCCTTTCCGGGCGTCAGTACGAGGTGCTCGAAGCGGCCAGCGGCGAAGAAGGCTTGAGCATGGCGGAGCAGCACAATCCACACGTCATCCTGCTGGATAATCGTATGGGAGGCATGAGTGGAATGGAGGCCTTACAGCATCTGCGCGGGATCAATCCAAATGCGATGATCATTTTGATGACGGCCTATGGCACCACTCAGACCACGATTGAGGCCATGAAGTTCGGAGCTTTCGATTACATCATGAAGCCCTTCGATCTGAAAAAGATCCTCACCTTGACCGAGTCGGCCATCGCGGCGTCGAAGGATTTGGATAAGGCGGGCAAAGAAGAGGCCGCTCCGGCCGTTTCAAATGAAGATATCGAGGGCGGCATTATCGGAAGCTCTTCCGCGATGCAGGAAGTTTTTAAAATGATCGGTCAAGTCGCCGCCAGCGATGTCACCGTGATGGTGACTGGTGAGAGTGGCACCGGTAAGGAGCTGATCGCTCGTGCTATTTATCAAAATAGTCTGCGTGCCCAGAAGCCCTATATCGCAGTCAATTGCGCAGCGATTCCGGAAAATTTGATCGAGAGCGAGCTCTTCGGCCATGAAAAAGGCTCTTTCACTGGTGCGACCAATCAACGTATCGGTAAGTTCGAACTCTGTGATGGAGGCACGATTTTCCTCGATGAGATTGGCGACATGGCGTTGACCACTCAGACCAAAATCCTGCGCGCCCTACAAGAAGGCGAGATTCAACGCGTCGGCAGCAGCGAGACCATCAAGGTCAACGTCCGCATGCTGGCGGCCACGAATAAGCCGCTGGAAGAAATGGTCAAAGACAAGACCTTCCGCGAAGACCTTTATTACCGTCTTAATGTCGTTCGCATTCAATTGCCGCCGCTGCGTGAGCGCAAAGAGGATGTGCCGAAACTGATCGACTTCGTGTTGAAGCGCCTCGCCCGTGACAGCAAGGCCGACACCAAGTCCATTTCGCCCGAAGCACTGGCCCTGCTCAATCAATATCGCTGGCCAGGCAACGTGCGCGAACTCGAGAATCTCATTTACCGCAGCGCAGTGCTGGCGCAGGGCGACATGATTCTGATCAAAGATCTGCCACAAGAAGTCGTGAAGGCGATCCATGCCGCGTCTCCATCGGCCGCGCCTGAGCCATCTACCACCGAAGTCGAGCCTGTTGCGGAAGACGCAGTCGTTGAAGTCGCCCCTCAGGAAACTATGGAAACTGCGGCAGTGGCCGAGCGAGTGCCTGCACCCGACCCTACAACCCTGTTGGGGCAGCCACTTCCCGATCCCTATGATGCCGTTTACCAGGCATTACGTGATTCGCATGATACCAACATTTTGGAACATGCCGAACGTGCACTGATTGCCCGTGCACTTGGAGAGTCCGGTGGGAAGCAAGTTCGCGCCGCTGAAATACTCGGGATGACACGTGCGACCTTGCGTAAGCGGATCGATCAATACGATCTCGGATAGACGGCAATCGCAGGCGATCAACAGTGAGCCCGATCGCTTAAAGGGAGCTAATTATGAACTTTATTGTTCAGGCTCTGTCTCTTCAAAATCAAGATAGTCAGTTGACCTTTTGATTCGAGGCGCAAATCTAGCGGCCTTTCACCCCGAAATTCTATTCACACAACACTTATATGTATTCCAAATCGTATCGATTTCTTCTCGTGGCGCTAATGGCCGCGACTCCAGCATTTGCTCAAGATCACGCAGGTCACGATCACGCGGGACATGATCACGCCGGTCACGACCACGCCACTCCAGCAGTCGCCGCAGCCGTTGAAGCTGTGGAAGTGTCCGAAGACGAGTTGATCGAAATTGTAGGCTATCTCACAGCTCAAGGCGGTGGTGTGGCTTCCTTACAGCTCGACGCAGAGCAAGTGGCGGTGCTTGCCGATGGTCTTGAAAAAGGTTTAACAGGCGAGTTGGATCTGCGTGCGTTCGATCAAGCTGATGTCGAAGCCGCATTTGCCGAGGCACAAGCACGCGCCGAAGCCATTCAGGCTGCAGCGGAAGAATTTCCCAGCATCAGCTCCGCTTCATTGCAAAAGATTGGTGCTGTGATCGTGATGCAGTCCGGATTACAGCAACTCGGTTTCGGCAGTGAAGAAGCTGGCAAGATTAGCAAAGGTTTCGCCAAGGGCGCCATGGACCAGGCTCCAGATCCTAGCTTAGAGGCCAAGATGCCTGCTTTCCAGGAGTTCATTCAGACTCGTATTCAAGCCGCTCAAGCGAGCATGCAAGCGCAGCAAGCTGAAATGATGGCAGCTCAGGCTGCAGCACAAGAAGCCGCTATGGCCGAGTTTAAGGATGTTGCGGATGAGTGGAAGGAGAAGGACAACTTTAACATCGTGCTCGAAACGACACAAGGTGATGTCGAAATCGAGTTAATGCCCAGCATCGCACCGCTTGCTGTGGCGAACTTTGTGGGTCACATCGAAGACGGCTATTACAATGATCTCATCTTTCACCGTGTGATCGATGGCTTTATGATTCAAGGTGGCGACCCCTTGGGCCAAGGCACCGGTGGCGAGTCCATCTGGGGCAAGAATTTTCCCGATGAGTTCAGCCCTGAAGCTCGTTTCGACAGCGAAGGCATGCTCGCGATGGCCAATTCCGGTCCCATGACAAACGGTAGTCAGTTTTTTATTACCACCAGCAAGCCTGAGTGGCTCAACGACAAGCACACCATTTTTGGTAAAGTCGTGAAAGGCTATGACAACGTGGTGAAGATTGAGAAGGTCGAAACCGGTGCCGGCGACAAGCCCGTCGAAGAGCAAAAAATCGTGAAGGCCTACCTCGTCGATTAAGCGATTTCGCTACATTCATTTCCGAAGCCCGCCCAGTGAAAACTGCGCGGGCTTTTTTTAGCTGCTCATGCGGATGCTATTTGTAGGGGCGCGACTTGTCACGTCCGCGCTGTGTGAGAGCAGTTTTCTTCGAGCTGACATAAACGGACACTATCAGAAGCCCTGTTTCGGATCACCGCCTAAAGGGGCGGCGGGTGCGCTGCGCGTGTCTTTGAGGTCGGCTGCATAGTGTTTGTGCATCTGCCAGCCTGCGCGGTAGGGGGCGCCCTGCGCTTTCACCCATTCCGTAATCGCGTCTAAGGTGGCGGCATCGTTGTGCCTCGACCATTCAGGATGTAGCCAAACGGGCTTGGTCGTTGCTCCGATCACCTCGGCGTATTCCTCAATCGCTTCCTCGCGATCGACGATGATTTTAAATTCGTCCGCGCGCTCAAGGTTGACCGCTAGCGGCAGCTTCCAGCGTTTCGGGCTGAGGGTGATCCAGTCGAAGTCCCCCTTGATTTCAAAGGCACCGCTCGTTTCTAAATGCACCTTTTGTTCGATTGCATGCAGCGCATCGACTAGGGGCGCTAGATTGTGAATTGCGGGCTCGCCGCCGGTGACGACGACAAACTCAGCCTTGGTCTTGGCTACTTCCGTGACCAGAGTCTCGACCGAGAAGCGTTGGATTTTTTCGGGAATATAGTCCGGGTGCCAAGTCCCCGCAGAATCACACCAAGGGCAATGCACCGGACAACCAAAGGTGCGAATAAAATAAGCCGCTCGGCCCGCGTGCACGCCTTCGCCTTGGAAGGTATAAAACTGTTCGTGAATCGGGAGCATGGCCAGAACTTCAGTCCACGCGCCCAAGATGGCAACTTGAATTTAAAGCACTACTTGCGTCGACGCATCGCCACGCAGGCCAGTGCGAAGATACCAGCCAGAGCCGCGTAAGTGTTGCTTTCGGGCACGACGGTCAGCGTGACGCTGTCGGCGTTTGCACCAGTCCCCCAGTTCCATACGTAGCTGCCTGGCGTCGCGCCGATATCTGCGATTGTCTTGTTATTGAAGGTCGATGTTGCATTGAGGCTCTCGCCAGAAGCGTAGTCAGCGGGCACTAGCAATGTGGTAATTGTAGTATAGAAAAATACTCCAAGCGCACTCCCCGTGTTGCTGTCGCTCGTGAAATTTCCCCCAGGTCCAAATGGGATCGAGGGCAGGAGGGAGTATATGTCAAATTCACCTGTTCCTACTAAAAACGAACCCGCGCTACTCGAGAGCCCGCCACCGCCAAAGTTACCGGAGTCTTCATAAGTCAGATCTGTAAGATTGGCAGTGCCAGTTACTGTCGCAACGACGTCGACCCCCACCGCCTCAAGTGTTACGTTGACTGCGGCTGAGGCTGAACCCGCTACGAAAAGTGCTACGAGGCATACGATGGGGAGTTTAGATGTAGATCGCATAATGGTTGTGTGTGGTGATTGCTCGCTAGAGCTTTTTTCGTGCCAAACTAGCTTTTGAGGCGATGCAAATGTGTATGCAAGCTCTTTTTAAGTCTCAAAAAACGAAACTTAATCGTATCCTATATTTGAATACTCACCATTGCCACGTAGCTGTGAGTTTAGTCGCTTTTGCTAGATTTGGTGTTGGTGCTGATTTGTTTGGTACCCCTGCTATGTATAACAATGCAGTAAGAAGTTCGTGCCTCGGGAGAGTCGTTTGTAGCGAAGTTCGTTCGACAAGCATGAGTCTATCGAATTGGCGAAGCGGTTTCTATTTATACTAATGCGATTTGACGGATTTTTAACTTAATTGACGCAGTCAAGAATAGTCACTTTGTTGTCTGGATGCATTACTTTGAGGTCGCTGACAACATTACATCACTAGTTCGGAAACTCCCCGAGCAAAGCGAGTTTATCTATGCATTTCTTGAAGCCTATGGCACGCCGCAGGCGAATGTCACACGTCTGAAGTCGGGCACGATGAATTTGGCTAAGCTGGAGGGCGACTTGTTGTTTAAGAAGAAGCTCTACTTTAAGCCGACCGAGGGCGATTTGTTTGCGACTCTGGATACGTTGAAGTCGGACAAAGCCATGCTGTCCAATGATCCGCGCTTTTTGTTGGTCACTGATTTTCAACATCTGGTGGCGCTGGATCGTAAGACGGACGACACGCTGGACTGTAAATTGGCGGACTTGCCGAGCCATTTCGACTTCTTCCTGCCGCTAGCAGGGATGGAGAAGACCAAACTTTCCAACGAGAACCCAGCCGACATCAAGGCTGCTGAGCGCATGGCCAAGCTATTTGATGCGATCCGCTCTCACAATCCGGAGTTCGTGGAAGCCAATAGCCATGCCATGAATGTCTTTCTGGCGCGCTTGCTGTTCTGCTTTTATGCGGAGGACACCGGCATCTTTCCGGAAGAGAATGCGATCAGTAACGCCATTGCCTCACACACCGCGGCCGACGGTAGCGACTTGCACGACTTTTTTGTGCGACTGTTCGATATTCTCGACCGTAAATCGCGCGCGGGCCTACCGCAACACTTGCAGAGCCTGCCCTATGTGAATGGTGGACTCTTTCGTGAGCATTTTCCGATTCCTGAGTTCTCGATGAAGGCGCGCCGCATGATGCTGGAAGCGGGTGAGCTTAGCTGGGCCGACATCAACCCCGACATTTTCGGTTCGATGTTCCAAGCGGTGATCGATCCCGAAGAAAGGCACAATCTAGGGCAGCACTACACCTCGGTGACCAACATCATGAAGGTGATCGAGCCGCTCTTTTTAAACGATTTTCGTGAGGCCTTTGAAAAGGCCTGCAGCCTCCGGCGCGGCCAATCACAAGCACTCCATCGTCTGCTGGAACGCATCGCTAAGGTGAAAATCTTCGACCCTGCCTGTGGTTCGGGTAATTTCCTGATCATCGCCTACAAGGAGCTGCGTCGCTTGGAGATGGACATCTTTCAAGAGTTGCAGCGGACAACCGGCGAACTCCCACTTTCAGGCCTACAAGTCAGCCAGTTCTACGGCATCGAAATTGCCGACTTCGCCGCCGAGACCGCCGTGCTGGCGCTTTGGTTGACCGAGCATCAGATGAACTTGGAGTCTAAACGTGTCTGCGGCCAAGCTCCCGACAACCTCCCGCTCCGCGATGGAGCCAATATTAAATGCGCCAACGCCTGCCGCATCGATTGGGAAAGCGTCTGCCCGAAGGAAGACGGCGATGAGATTTATATCTTGGGCAATCCGCCGTATCTGGGAGCCAGCATGCAGACTGCTTTGCACAAATCCGATATGGCGTATGTTTTTACAGGAATAAAGGGCTACAAGAATTTAGACTTCATTGCTTGTTGGTTTTTTAAGGCGGGAAAGTTTATCACGAATTCCAACATAAAAGCTGCATTTGTGACTACTAATTCGATTTGTCAGGGCGAACAGGTCGCATTGCTGTGGCCTCATGTTTTAAAGCGTGGCTTAGAAATTGGATTTGCGCATCAGTCATTCAAATGGACAAATAACGCGAAAGGGAATGCAGGCGTCACCTGTGCGATTGTTGGGCTCCGGGTTAAATCAAATGAGGCCGCAATTCTCTATCGTGGAGGCTTGGCTAGTCACGTAAAAGTGATCAATCCTTATCTATCAACTGGGGCAGATGTAATCGTATTTAAGCGTTCACGGTCCATCTCAAACCTGCCCCCGATCAGTTATGGTAGTAAACCTGTTGATGGTGGTAATTTGATCTTGTCCGTAGAAGAGCGCCGGAGCCTGATTGAAGAATACCCATCGGCTGCTTCGTTATTAAAGAAATACATTGGCTCAGTTGAATTTATTAGAGGCAGTGTTCGCTATTGTCTTTGGATCGAAAATCAAGACCTGCAACAAGCACTTGAGACTAAGCCAGTATTTAATCGTATTAATCAAGTTCGAGAAATGCGATTAGCTAGCCAGAAAGCCACGACCCGAGAGGATGCAGAGAGGGCACATGCATTTAGCGAAATTCGGTATCAGAAATCTGAATCGGTCATCATTCCAGAAGTGAGTTCAGAACGACGCGAATATGTGCCATCTGGTTTTCTGGATAAAGATACCGTCATATCTAATCTCGCATACGCAATCTACGACGCCGATCCCACTATCTTCGGCCTACTCACCTCTCGCATGCACATGACTTGGGTGCGCGCAGTGGCGGGACGTTTAAAAACCGACTATCGTTATTCGGCAGGGCTCTGCTATAACACCTTCCCCGTCCCCAACTTAAGCGCTACGCAAAAGCAGGAACTAACGACGCAGGTGATGCAGGTCTTGCAAGAGCGCGAGAACCATCCGGAAAAGACGATGGCTCAGCTCTATGATCCGGACAAAATGCCCGCCGGCCTGCGTGCCGCGCACCAAGCACTCGATCTCACCGTCGACCGCCTCTACCAAAAAGCACCTTTCACCTCCGACGAAGAACGCCTCGAACATCTCTTCAAACGCTACGAAGCCATGATCGCAAAAGAACAGGAGGGGAAGAAATGAGTGACGACATAACTAGTGAACCTCACTCAATTAAATGTGCCATTAATACTTATGCGGTTAGAGTGTTCCGTGAAATCGCTGATCAAGATTATATTGCAGCGAGAGTTTGCTATCACAATGGCTTAATACCTCAATATTTAGCCTTAGCGCAGCAATGTATCGAAAAATACTTAAAGGCAATTTTGCTCTTCAATCGTGTCGAGGCAAAGAAGGTTCAGCATAGTATTGATCAGTGCCTTCTTAAAACAAAGGAACTGAAATTTGAGTTGGAATTGAACGACAATGTTTACGAATTCATCAAGAGATTACAGAAGAACACTCCATCTCGATATTTTGAAAGGTCCCACCATACAGATCCGTATGAAGTGTGGAAACTTGATGAGACTGTTTGGTTTATTAGGCGATATTGCCGAGTTTTAGATTATGAAATAGAAACAGAGAATAAAATTGTTAATTCGCTCTCTCTAGAGCTTGAGTCGATTAAAAACGCGGTAAGCAATCCACTTGCTTATAAAATTGTAGGTGGTCTGCTTGAAGCGATCCTAGAAAAGAAGGGGCACTTGTCTCGACCTGCGCTGATTTATAAAAATTTATATTATTCAACTTCAAGTCGGAGAAGAGTTCAATCAGAAGAAGGGTATTATAGATCATCTTATGCACCAGCGTTCCAGCATCCTGAAATAATTCCATACCTTGACCGTTATATTAAAATTGATCGTAAAACGAAGGATTTGAGCGTGAAATGATCGAGTCTCTTTATGAGGAAATTTCAGCTTTGCTTCAAAGCATACATTGATTCAATCTTAAAATAATGATCACTCGTTCAGTAAAACCAAAGGCGCCGACCTATAAGCGCCAACGACTTCTTCTATTCTTTTTGGAGGCGTTGGATGGGGCGGTGTCTAAAATGGATCTGCAAAAACTCCTCTTTCTTTATCATGCAGAGAAAGAGGCTGAGCATTATGCTTTCGTGCCTTTTCGCTATGGTTGCTACTCTTTTCTGGCCGCCGATGACCTTGACCTGATGGACAAACGGGGCTGGATTTCAGTAGGTGAGAAGGAGTTCTCATTAGTTGAAGATATTAGCCGCGAGAGTTGGGCGCGTCAGAACGAAGAACGGCGTGCAGTTAAGCGCTGGCTTTATCGTCATCCAGAACGCGGAGAGGACTTGGTGCACACGACCTATCGTCGCTTCCCTTTCTATGCAATCCACAGCGAAATGAAGGAACGTCTGCTCAGCCAGGAGGAGTTAAATGCGGTGGCGGCCTCATTACCTGAAGTGAAACCAGAAGAAGTGATCGTTTTTACCATTGGTTACGAAGGTATTCATTTTGAGGAATATTTGAATAAACTCATTCGCAATCGAGTGTCCGTGCTTTGTGATGTGCGACGTAATCCACTGAGTCGTAAATTTGGGTTTTCTTCGAGAATGCTAAGCAAGGTCTTACCGAAGCTTGGGATCGAATACGTCCATTTTCCAGAGTTAGGGATTGAGTCTGATAAGCGGCAGGAGCTTAACTCGATGGCCGATTACGAGCGTCTCTTTGCGGGCTATCGAGAAGAACTTCCGACCCGCCGTGAAGGCTTGGAACGTTTACAAGAGGTGATTGAGCAAAACAAACGTGTCGCGTTGACTTGTTTCGAAGCGGAGCCTCATTGTTGTCACCGTCATTGCATTAGCGATTTACTTGAGGCCGATATTGGTTACAAAGTAACGCATCTATGATCGAGCGAATTCTGATAGCTGTAAAAACCTACCCCACGCTGTCGAGCAAGTATGCTGAATTAGTCTGTACCGCGGGAGTGAATGAAAGCGGGGAATGGCGACGTATTTATCCAGTGTGCTTTCGCCAGCTACAGGACGGCAGTCAGTATCAGAAGTATCAGTGGGTCGAAGCGGATATCGAGAAATCGACCACTGATGGTCGCCCAGAAAGTTATAAGATCAAAAATCCGGATAGTCTGAAGTTAATCGGCGGACCAATCCCGACTGCGGATAAATGGTTGGCTCGGAAAGAAGCCTTCCACAATCAAGTCGCACTAGAGACGAACATCGCGGAATTAATCGAACAAGCGCATGGGAATCTCGCCTCATTGGCACATTATAAACCCCAAGAGATGACGGATTTTGTCGTCGAAAAAACGGATCGTGAGTGGAATCCCAAGAAGCTTGAGTTGTTAGAAGCGCAGAAGCAGCAATTTGATCTGTTTAAAGACGAGGCGACGATTGAAGAAGAGTTCAAGGTGGTCAAAAAATTGCCTTATAAATTCTCCTATAAATTCAAAGATGTCAGTGGCAAAACGCCGAAGCTGATGATTGAGGATTGGGAAATCGGTGCACTCTATTGGAACTGTCTAAAAAATGCGGATGGAGATGAAGCGGTTGCTGTTCAGAAGGTGCGCGAAAAGTATTGGGACACTTTCGTTCAAAGCGGAAAATACGATCTCACCCTCGTGCTAGGCACAACTTTGCAGCACCACAACAAACGTGCACCCAATCCTTATGTGATCATCAGTGTCGTTCCCACACCTTATGATGCTCAAACATTACTTTTTTAGTTTATAATGCCTAACCTCGTAGAAGTCACTTACGGCCAGACAGGCCAGAGCACCAATACCGATGCCTTCGGCATGCGCGAAATGCAGGCGCGGGTGTATGCCCAGCGTGATGCGCAATACTTGTTAGTCAAAGCGCCGCCTGCTTCGGGTAAATCGCGGGCCTTGATGTTTTTGGCCTTGGATAAGATGCAGCATCAGGGCGTGCGTAAAACCATCGTGGCGGTGCCAGAGCGATCGATCGCGGCGTCCTTTGCGTCGACTCGTTTGTCGGCTTATGGCTTCCCGCATGATTGGAGCTTGGAGCCGCATTGTGACTTGTGCGCGACGGATGGGGATGCGGGTAAAGTGCGGCAGTTTCGGGAGTTTTTAACTAGCTATGATTCTGTGCTGCTGTGCACACACGCGACCCTTCGCTACGCATTTAAAGAAGTCGAGACGTCCGCCTTTGACAATGTGCTACTGGCGATTGACGAGTTTCACCATGTTTCTGCGGATAGTGACAACCAGCTAGGAGAAGTGCTGCGGGATGTCCTGGCGAAGTCCAGTGCGCATATTGTGGCGATGACTGGCTCTTACTTCCGTGGAGATCGCGTGCCCGTGCTCGCACCTGAGGACGAAGCGCTGTTCCGGCATGTCACCTATAATTATTATGAGCAGCTCAACGGCTACCAGCACCTTAAATCGCTGGGGATCGGGTATCACTTTTATCAGGGCCGTTATACTTCGGCGATTGCGGAGGTGCTGGATACGGATAAGAAAACGATTCTCCATATTCCAAGTCCGAACGCAGGCGAATCGACCAAGGACAAGCATGGTGAGGTCGGGCATATTCTCGGCATGATCGGGCGTGTCATTTATACTGATCCAGAAACGGGCATTATGACGGTCGAACGGCATGGCGATCAAAAGCAGCTCAAGGTAGCCGACTTGGTCTGGGACGTTAAAGAGCAACGCGACCGAGTGGTGAATTATCTGCGCAAGATCCGTCAGCCTGAAGAGATGGACTTAATTATCGCGCTGGGCATGGCGAAAGAAGGCTTTGACTGGCCCTTTTGCGAGCATGCTCTGACGGTCGGCTATCGCGGCTCTTTGACGGAAGTGGTGCAGATCATCGGGCGCTGCACTCGTGATAGCACGAACAAGACGCACGCGCAGTTTACTAATCTGATCGCACAGCCCGATGCAGGTGACGACGAGGTCAGCTTTGCGGTGAATAATATGCTCAAGGCGATCACATGTTCCTTGTTGATGGAGCAAGTGCTAGCGCCCCATTTTAAGTTTAAAACCCGTGTTTCAGAGGATGAGGTCAACGCGCCTGGGGAACTGAAGATCCGAGGATTTAAGGAGCCCAGCTCACAACGCGTGAAGGACATCATCGAATCCGACCTCAACGATTTAAAGGCGACGATTTTACAAGATCGTTCGATGCAAAAAGCCATGCCGGGCGATGTCGACCCCGAGGTGATCAATAAGGTCTTGATTCCAAAGATCATTCAAAAGAAATACCCCGACCTCGATGAGCGTGAATGTGAGGAATTGCGTCAGCATGTTGTGGTGGACTCTGTCATGGTGGGCGCGGTGATGGAAGATGGCGGCGATCGCCGTATCATCCGCATGGCGAACCAGTTTATCAATATCGATGAGCTCAACATCGACTTGATCGATTCCATCAACCCCTTCCAGAAAGCCTTTGAGATCCTTTCCAAGCAGGTGACGCCCCCCGTGCTGAAGGCGATCATGGACTGCATCGCGACCACTCGTTTGCAAATGACCGAAGCGGAAGCGCTACTGTTGTGGCCTAAAATCAAAGCCTTTGTGAAGACGCATGGGCGTCCACCTTCCTTGACTGCCTATGATGGACAGGAAAAGCGGATGGCCGAGGCATTAGTGTTTATTAAGCAGCAACGCAAGCAGCAGGGACTTTAAGCATGGATGCCGAGCAACTAAAACAATTGATCGCGGATGATGATCTCGGCTTGCTGGATGTGAAGCCAGTGCAGTCGACCGCGCAAAGTGCAGAAGAGCGCTTGATCGATAAATTTCACCAGATCACCGAGTTTTATCGCTTACATGCGCGTGAGCCCGAAGTGAATCCATCAAATATGCAAGAAGCGCAATTGGCGATGAGCCTCAGTGCACTGCGCAAAGACGAAGCAAAGTTGCAGCTGCTACAGAACTTCGATGAATTTGGTCTGCTCGCGACACTGGAACCACCCGCATCGATGGAAGATATTTATAACGATGACGACCTTGGGCTTTTAGATGATCCTGCGCCCGAGGTAGACATCTTCAACCTGAAGCATGTCCGAAGTCAGATTGAGATGCCCGACTACATCGCGCAGCGTGAAGCATGCGAAGACTTTGATCGCTTTGAGCCACTGTTTAAAAATTGTCATCAAGACTTGAGAAGCGGTAAGCGGCAGATGTTACCTTTTGCCAATGAGCAACAGATCGAAACTGGGCAGTTTTTTGTGCTCAAAGGCATCATGGCCTACGTCGCAGCAGTCGGTGAAAAAGAGCTTAAAGGTGGTAAGGTCAACGCGCGGATGCGCTGCATCTTTGAAAATGGGACAGAGTCTGCGATGTTGCTACGATCGCTGGCGCGTGAACTGTATAAAGATGGGCGTCGCATTACTGAGCATGAAGATCGCTTGGTCAAAGAACTCGATGGCCTGACGGATACCGATCAGCAAACTGGAACTATCTATGTGTTAAGGTCTCGAAGCCAGAATCCGAAGATTGCGCAAAATAAGGATTTATACAAAATCGGCTACAGCCGTGGCTCGGTGGAAGAACGCATTAAAAACGCTGCAGATGATCCTACATATTTGATGGCACCAGTTAGAATTGTTACTAGCTTTGAGTGCTATAACCTCAATCCGCAGAAGCTGGAACTGTTGCTGCATAAGTTTTTTGCAAAAGCTTGCCTAGAAATCGATGTTTTTGATGACGTAGGCAAACGACATACGCCGCGAGAGTGGTTCGTGGCACCGCTAGCAGTGATTGAAGAGGCGATTCGTCTGACTTTGTCTGAAGAGATCCCGGATTATTTCTATGATGCGGAGACGAAATTGATTCGTATGGCACAGTCCTAGAATTTCTTCCCTCGCTTTTCCCACGGCTTGCGATCATCAATCGGTTTCAAGTCGATGGCTTCGATTCGCACCCCGGCGAGGGCGGGGTGGCGGCGTAGTGATTTGAAATTAGTGCCGGTGATTGTGAAGGTGAGTGATTGCGCCGTTTGGGCCTCCAGGATTTGGTCTTCGACCAGGAAGCTGATATTCACACGCGTCTCTCCGTATTGCTCGTCGATGGTGTCGCGTAGTAGGTTGATGAATTCGACGGCTTTGCTATTCGGGTAGAGGATGAAATTAATGCGTTGAATGAGTTTCGGAATCGAGACCTCTAGATCGAAGATGTTATGCGCGGCCAGGCTCATCTCTCCATTGCGGCGACCGATAATGCCATGGATCAATGCGAGTTTTCCATCCTCCAAGCGGTGCCCCTCCTTGGCATATGGATCGGGAAACATGATCATCTCGAAGCTATGGTTGCGAGTGGCCAGATTGAAGACTGCCATTTGCTTGCTGTCTTTGCGCGTGTATTTGATCTGTAAATTGCTGACGATTCCGCACAGACGGAAGCTGCTGCGGTCGTCAAAGTTAAACAGGTCGTCGGGGTGGCGAAAGCTGTCGATGGCATCGTCGAGAGCGGCATAAGCATCCATGGGGTGCCCGGAGATGTAGAAGCCCAGCAGTTCTTTTTCGTAGCGGAGCTTTTCGGTCATGCCCATCTCCTCGACAGTGCGTCGATTGCTGCCAGGTTTGTCTTCGTCGGCCACGCCACTATCATCGCCGAGCATGTCGAAGAGGCTGCTTTGGCCCGCTTCGCGATCTTTGCGGGCGCTTTCTGCTTCGGCGAGTTCGGAGTCGAGCCCATCGAGTAGGCTGGCACGGTCCTCGCCCAGCGAGTCGAAGCCACCGGTTTTGATCAGCGCTTCCATCACCCGTCGATTGACGGCTTTGTCGGAGTTGCGAACGATGAAGTCGGTGAAATCTTTGTAAGTGCCATTGGCGTCGCGTTCGGCGATGATCACTTTGGCGGCACCTTCGCCGACGCCTTTGATGGATGCCATACCGAAACGAATACAACCTTCGCCCTTTTCAATGACTGGGGTGAAGTCCGCTCCGGACTCATTTACATCCGGGCTGAGCACCGGCACGTTCATCGCGTTACACTCTGCGAGGAAATTGGATAGCTTGTCCGCATTGCCTTGCTCGGAGGTGAGCACGGCCGCCATGAACTCCACCGGGTAGTTGGCTTTTAAATACGCAGTGCGATAACTGAGCATCGCATAAGCTGCGGAGTGCGACTTATTAAAACCGTATTGGGCAAATTTCTCCAGCAAGGCAAAGATCGATTCGGCGGTTTTACGGTCGATGTTGTTGGTTTCCTTGGCGCCTTTGATGAAGACGCCCTTTTGCTCATCCATCACCGACTTAATCTTCTTACCCATCGCGCGGCGCAAAATATCCGCACCGCCTAGTGTATAGCCTGCGATGATCTGTGCAGATTGCATCACCTGTTCTTGGTAAACCAATACCCCGTAAGTTTCCTGCACTAGCTCTTTTAGCAAAGGGTGGGGAATCTGCACCGTAGAGGGATCTTTTTTACCTTCGATGAACTGCGGTATGAACTGCATCGGCCCAGGACGATAGAGCGCGATCAACGCGATAATCTCCTCGAAGGAGCTCAGGCCGATCTGACGACAGAGCTGCTGCATGCCACCGGATTCCAATTGGAAGACGGCGGTGGTGCGACCGGAGTTGAGCAGGTCGAAGGTTTCTTTGTCTTTGAGTGAGACTTTCTCGACGTTGAAGTCGGGCATGTCACGCGTCATGCGTACATTCTTCTCTGCATCGGAGATCACCGTCAATGTCTTGAGGCCCAAGAAGTCCATCTTGAGCAGGCCCAGGTCTTCCGAGGGGCCCTTGGGATACTGCGTGGTCAAATCACCTTCCTGCAGGGTGACGGGGATTAGATTGGTAATGTCTTGGTCAGCGATGATCACACCACAGGCATGTTTACCTGTGTTGCGAATCATCCCCTCGATCACGCGGCCTTGGTCGAGGATGGATCGGGCGACGGGGTTTCGGTTGACCTCGGCCGCGAGTTCCGGCGATTTCTTGACAGAGTCGTCGAGCGTAATGTTCAGCTCGTCGGGGATCATCTTGGCCAGTTTGTTGGCCTCGGCAAACTCCAGATCGTTGACGCGTGCCAAGTCGCGAATGATCATTTTGGCTCCAAAGGTGCCGAAGGTAATGATATTGGCCACGCGGTCTTTGCCGTATTTATCGCGCACATAATTGACCACTTCATCGCGTCGCCGCATACAGAAGTCGACGTCGAAGTCAGGTGGCGAGACACGTTCCAAGTTAAGCATCCGCTCGAATAGCAGGCCGAAACTGAGAGGATCGATGTCTGTAATCTTCAGCACGTAGGCGACAATACAACCTGCACCCGAACCACGGCCAGGGCCGACGGGGATACCTTGTTTGCGTGCCCAGGCAATGAAGTCCCAAACGATCAGGAAGTAATCTACGAAGCCCGTGCCGGTGATAATGGCGAGCTCGTATTCGAGTTGTTCGCAATAGCGCTTGTCTTGGGCGGAGGCATTTTCCCAGTCCGCCCGGCAGGCATCGTAGTCGGTGCCGTAGCGTTCCTTTAGGCCGATTTTACAAAGCTCGAACAGGTAGAGTCCGTTGCTTTTGTGCTTAATTCGTTCGGCCTCCGAGAGTTCGATCGGCTCTTTGCCGTCGCGCACCAAAATTTCGTTTTTCTTGGCGACGTAGATGTCCAGCACGCGCTCAAAATTGACATGGTCGTTACCACTTTCGATTTCGGCGGGGCGTTCGTAAACAGGATAGTGGTCTTCGCCGAAGGGGAGTTTGACCTCGCACATCTCTGCGATGGCGGAAGTGTTGGTGATGGACTCAGGCACTTCTTTGAAGGCGAGGTCCATCTCTTCACGCGACTTTAGGTAGAACTGTTGCGCATCATAGCGCATACGTTTCTCGTCGCGTATCTTCGCTCCGGTTTGGATACACAGCAGTGAGTCGTGCGGCTCCCAATCGGTTTTATTGACGTAGTGTACATCATTGGTGGCGACGACTTTGAGGTCAAATTCAGCCGCAATTTTGAGTAGGCCCGGTATGATGCGACGCTGTTCTTCGATCCCGTGATCCATGATCTCGATGATGAAGTAGTCCTTGCCGAAAATATCGATAAACTTGGCGGCCGCCGCGCGGGCTTCTTCGAACTCGCCCTTGAGCAGATACTGCGGAATGACGGCAGCCAAGCAGCCGGAAAAGCCGATCAGGCCTTCGCTGTGTTCGGCCAGAGTTTTAAGGTCGGTGCGCGGGTTGCGGTAGAAGCCTTGCGTATGCGCCTTGGATACGATTTTGCACAGATTCTGGTAACCCGTGAAATTGCGTGCGAGTAGCCCCATGTGGCGGGACTTTTGTTTGGCGCGCTCTTCGTTGACGGTGGCCAGTTGATCTTCGTAGACGAGGTAGACTTCGCAGCCTAGCAGCGGCTTGATCCCATGCTTTTCTGCTTGTTTAAAAAAACTGGTCAGACCATAGAGCACACCGTGGTCGGTGATCGAGAGGGCCTTCATCCCCAGTTCGGCGGCACGTGCGCACAGTCGATCCGTCCGGCTACAACCATCCAGCAGACTGTGATCTGTATGGACGTGAAGGTGGACGAATTCAGTATCTTTCTCTGGCATGGGAAGGGGGAGATTGCGCCCCCTTATCTTCAATGCAAGCAGAAGCTATTCACAGTCGAAAATGCGTCCTTGGGAGGGCGGATGATCCCATCCGCAGCGTGCACTAAGTGCTGCTGTTAGGCTTCAGCGCACGGATTGATTACTTGAATGCCAGTTTGCTCGAAGTCGCTAACATTCCGTGTGGCGATGGCTACGCCTTGTTCTGCCGAGAGGGCCGCGACTAGCAAGTCGAGTTCGCCAATACCGAGTCCAGCTTGGACGCGAGCTATTGCAATACTCTGGGCACGGGCGCTGGACGCATTAGCTCAGAAACGACGTTGGTATGCTCGGGCAGCTTTCGTGTGGTTATAGATGTCAATCCCAGGGGCATGTCGACGCGTAGGCAATGGAATGCTTTCTTACGGAGCCGGGGGATTTTGCATCACACAATATTTGAAAGATCGGAATTGCTTAATCGATAATCTGGAAAATATGCGCAGGACAGGTGTGTGGGTTGAGCTCCAGGTAGGGGAAGCTGTCGTGCCACAGATATTCCTTGGGGGCTGCGGCGAATTGATCGACGAGGCGTAGGCTGGCTCCTGCGGCGAGGCCCAGGGCTGCGCCGCTGAGGTCGAGGCTGCCGACTTGTTTGTTTTCCCAGTCCATGTTGACCACCACGATGAAGCGGTCAGTCTTTTCGAAGTTCTGCTTTAAGTAGGCGATAATGTGAGTGTTGGTGCAGGGGATGAACTGCACATTAAAGGTGCGCTGGAAGGCTTCGTGGTTGTTGCGAATGGCATTTACACGGCTGATTTCGGCGCGAATATTGCCGGGCTTGTCGAGGTCCCAGGCCTTGAGCTGATACTTCTCGCTGTGATTGTTTTCCTCTTTGCCGGGATAGGGCTCATGGTCGAGTAGCTCGTAGGCGGGTCCATAGATACCGACGTTGGAAGAGAGTGTGGCCGCGAGTATGTAGCGACCGATGAAGGTGGCGCGGTTGCCGGTTTGCAGGTCGGCGTGTAGAATGTCGGGCGTATTGGGCCAGAAGTTGGGCCAGAAGTAATCCTTGGAGTCGCCCTGCGTGAGCTCTTCAACGTATTGCTGCAGCTCGGCTGCGGTGTTGCGCCAGGTGAAATAGGTGTAGCCGTGGGTGAAGCCGCCTTTGGCCAGGAAGTATTTGCGCTTGGGACGGGTGAAGGCTTCGGCGAGGAAGATGACTTCGGGGTGCTGCGCCTTGATATTGAGGATGCACCAGCGCCAGAACTCCATCGACTTGGTGTGTGGGTTGTCGACGCGGAACACTTTGACGCCTTGCTCGATCCAATATTCGAAGACGCTTTTGAGCTCGTCCCAGAGGTTTTCCCAGTCGTCGGACTCGAAGTTGATGGGCAGGATGTCCTGGTATTTCTTGGGCGGATTTTCGGCGTATTGCACGGTGCCGTCCGGGCGCCAGCGGAACCATTGTGGGTGTTCTTTGACCCAGGGGTGATCGGGCGCGCATTGGAAGGCGATGTCGAGGGCAACCTCCATGCCGCGCATTTCGGCTTCGTCGAGGAAGTGTTTAAAGTCTTCGAGGGTGCCTAACTCGGGGAGGATGGATTTGTGGCCGCCTTCGGCTGCGCCGACTGCCCATGGGCTGCCCACGTCGTCGGGGCCGGGAGTGAGGGTGTTGTTTTTGCCTTTACGAAACTCGCGACCGATTGGATGGATCGGTGGGAAGTATACGATGTTGAAGCCCATCTCGTGGATCTGGGGTAGGCGTTTGGCGGCGTCTTTGAAACTGCCATGGGTGACGCCATCGTAGAAGCAGGAGCGTGGGAAATATTCATACCAAGCGCTGAAGGCGGCAAGTTCGCGCTCGATCAGCATCAGGGAGCGGGGGCTGGTGGTCTCCCATGCGCGCTGGGGGTAGCTGCGGGCGATGTCGGCCACATGGCGGCTATAGGCTAGGCTGATGCGCGTCTCGATGTCGGCACTGGAATCGGCGAGGTGAGCGGCCCATTCGCGTAGTTGTTCGGCGTGGTATTCGCTGGCGCGGTCGGCTGCGTGTTCGAGCAGTTCGGCGCCGATGCGGCATTCCAAGTCGAGGGGGACGCCTTCTTGGTGCTTTTTCTTAAAGCCTTCATACCAGCTGCCGTAGTGGTCGATCACGCCAGCGACTTCATATTCGAAGAGGCCGATGCTGTCGGTGCGGTAGGTGGTCTCAAACTCGTCGTTGCCCAATGCTGCCATGGGGAGCACTTGCCAGTCATTTGTATCTACCTTGCGAATACGTAGTTCGACTTGTAAGAGGTCGTGTGAATCGGCAAAGGCATAGGCTTGGAAAGGGATCCAATCGCCGATGACCCGTTTGAAGGGGTTGCGTCCGCCGTCGATTGACGGGGTGACGTGATCGATGACGACACGGCGAGTGCCTGCGGTTTTAGCTAAGAGAGACATTTTGGGGAGAATTAGGAAAGAGGAATTAGGAAAGAAGAATTAAGATTTTTGTAGGGAGACGTAGAGGTCGCGCGTTTGTTGGGCGATGCTGGTCCAGCTGAATTGTTCGACGGCGCGTTTGCGGCCGGCTTTGGCGAAGCGTTCGCGTTTTGCGGGATCGTCCATCAAGCGGTTGACTTGATGTGCCAGGTCCTTGGCGTATGCGGTGGGATGGAGTGGCGCGAAGGGGCTCTCGTGTTGTTGCGCGACGGGGACCAGGAAGCCGGTTTCGTCGTGGACGACGACTTCGGGGATGCCGCCTACGGCGGAGCCGACAACGGGGGTTTCACAGGCCATGGCTTCGAGATTGATAATGCCGAAGGGCTCATAGATGGACGGGCAGCAGAAGACGGCGGCTCCGGAGTAGAGCTGAATGATGTCGGTCTTATTGACCATTTCGTCGACCCAATAAATGCCATCGCGCTCTTGGCTGGCTGCGGCGACAGCGGCTTTCATCTCGGCGGCGATCTCCTCGGTGTCGGGCGCGCCGGCGCAGAGCACGACATTATAATTGTCGTTCATGTACTTGATCGCTTCGACTAGGTGGATGATGCCCTTTTGGCGTGTGATGCGGCCGACGAAGAGTACGTACGGCTTGTCATTGGGAATGTTGAACTTGGACAGCGCAGGGCTGGGATCGACGGGCTTGTATTCTTCAGTGTCGATGCCGTTATAAATCACATGCACTTTTTCGGGAGCTACATTGAAGTGTTTGAGGATGTCGGTCTTGGTGCCTTCAGATACGGCGACCACGGCGTCGGCCATTTCAAGTGCGGTCTTTTCGACCCAGCTGCTAAAGTCGTAACCGCCTTTGAGTTGCTCGCGTTTCCAGGGGCGGAGGGGTTCCAAAGAGTGGCCGGTGATGACGAGCGGGATGCCGTAGTTCATCTTAGTCATGATGCCGGCTAGGTGAGTATACCAGGTGTGGCAGTGTACAACGTCGGCCTCGTTGCCGTCGGCGTTGTAAGTGATGGCTCGCTGGGAGCTGCCGAAGATGGAGTGTAAGTGCTTGGGCGCACCATACTGACTGGTGTCGACGGGATAGCCTTTTACCTTGAGCGGGTAGCCGCTCTGTTCTTGATCGCCAAAAGCGCGCACATCGACGTCCACATCGGGTAGTTTGGCGAGTTCCTTGGTTAGATATTCAACATGCACTCCTGCGCCGCCATAATTGTAGGGTGGATATTCGTTACTGTAGATGAGTGCATTCATAGGTGATCTTGGTTTGTGTCAGTGGACGCTGTTCTACGGGCTTTTTAATCTTAAATTAGGTGCGTGCTCAAGGCTTTTTAGAATCTCTACTGGCAACTTGAAATTAGCTAGGAATAAAGTCTCTTTGCTGACTCTCACTTATTACCAACAAAATTGAATCATATTATGAAAAACTATCTATCTGTTCTCTTGGCGACTTCTTTCGTTTTTGTATCCTCTTTGTCTGCGAGCGTTGAGACGGGCGCGAAAGCTCCTGATTTTACGCTGACCGATACGGTGGGCGCGACGCACAGCTTGTCGGATTTTGCGGGCAAATATGTGGTCCTAGAGTGGACGAACCGCTATTGTCCGTTTGTGATGAAGCACTATGGCGAGGGCGATATGCAGGCCTTGCAAAAGTCGATGACGGAAGATGGCGTGGTCTGGTTGCAAATCGTTTCTTCGGCAGAGGGCAAGCAGGGCTATGTGACTCCTGCTGAGGGCGAAGCATTACGTGAGTCCGAGGGGATGCATTCCACTGCGATGTTGCTGGACCCTTCCGGTGCGGTGGGGCGTCAATATGGCGCGCGTACCACTCCCCATATGTTTTTAATCGATCCGGAGGGCACTTTGCTTTACCAAGGGGCGATTGATAGCATCAAGTCGGCTCGTCAAAGTGATATCGCCAAGGCCAAAAATTATGTGAAGGCGGCCTATGCCAGTGCCAAGGCCGGGGAGCCGATCGAAGACGCGACGACAGTGCCGTATGGCTGCAGTGTGAAATACTAGGCTCTGCTGCTATTTCGCGACTATTCGGCGGCGAGTTCGAGTGAGCGTGCTTTGGCTGCGGCCAGGGCGCGCTCGACTAGACCGCGAAAGTCGCCTTCTTGAAAGACTTTGAGGGCGGCGGCGGTGGTGCCACCGGGGGAGGTGACCGCGTTGCGCAGAGCTTCGGGTGTCTCTTCGCTTTCGGCCAGCAGCATGGCGGCACCGAGTAGGGTGTCGATGGCGAGTGCGTCGGCCAGCCCTTCGTCCAGACCGCAGCTGACGCCTGCTTCGCGTAGTGCGGCAGCAAACTCGAAGACATAGGCGGGGCCACTGCCACTGAGTGCGGTGACGGCGTCGAGGTCGACTTCATCGACTTCGTGAAAATTACCCAAAGAGCTGAGGGTGTTCTCCACGATGCCGTTGTCTTTGTCTGAAAGTTCACGCAGGGGGGCAAAGGCTGTCACGCCTGCGCCGATTTGGCCGGGCGTGTTGGGCATAGTGCGCACGATGTTGCGGGCGTGGGCGAATTTCTCGCTCAAGCGCACGAGTGGTGTGCCCGCGAGGATGGAGAGTATGAGTTTGCCGCGAGCCGCTTCGGCGAGTTCGGGGCTGATGGCGGCGAACTGTTGTGGCTTACATGCAAGCACGACGGCCTCTGTTTCGTAGAGTGCGGGCGTGATATCTTTTAGAAACTGAATGCCGGTGGCCTCCGCGAGTGCGGGGCCGGTTGGGTCATCGCCACATGTGCAGGCGATTTCTTCGGGGGCGTAATGTTCTTTTTCGAGGAGGCCGCGGACGATGGCTGAGGCCATGCGGCCGGCTCCGATAAATGCGATACGAATTGGCATAAGTATTGTTCTAGCCTGCTTACAGAGGGTGGGTGAAGGTGGCGGTGACGCCGCCTTCGGGATTTTCTTTTAAATGGAGTTCGCCTTCGAGGTTGCGGATGGTGTGGCGTGCGATGGTGAGGCCCATGCCGCGTCCGACTGAAGTTTTGGTCGTAATGAAGGGCTCAAATAGTGTGTCGCTCACCTCGGGGGAGATGCCTGTGCCATGGTCGGTCACTTGTAGTTTTAGCATGGCGGGGCCACGTTCACGATCGATGCTGGCCTTTAAAATGATGCTGCGCTCTTCTGCGGGTGTGTTTTTGGGGTAGCTTTCCCATGCGTTAATCAGGAGCTTGCCCAAGATGATCTCGAAGGTTTCCGCGTTGGCCGAGATGTTGGTGTCGCTGTCGAGTGAGGATTCGATGGTGACCTGGCTTGGGACTTCATACTCTGTGCGGTAGCGCTCGACACTGCTTTCGATTAGATCCGAGGCGGAAAGTGTGGTGAGTTCGAGGCGTTCGTTGTTGGCGATGGTGCCGAGCTGGCGTATGATATTTACCATGCGGGTGATGGCATTATCCATCAGGCCGACGCTGTGTTTGACCATGTCGGGGCTGTCGTGACCGTTTTTAATCAGGTCGAGGTAGCCGACGACGACACCGAGCAGGTTGTTTAAGTTATGTGCGATGCCTTGGGTGATCGCGCCGACGGCCGCGGCTTTGCGTGCGTCGCCGAGGCGTACCTGTAGTTGGAGGTTTTCGCGAAACATTTCCTGTAGGCGCAGCTGTGTGCGCACGCGGGCGAGCGTTTCGTCGAGGTCGATCGGCTTGGTGATATAGTCGACAGCGCCCGCGTCCAGGCCTTCAAGTTTCCCTTCCTTGGAGGCTTTCGCGGTGATGAAAATGATGGGGATGGTCTCGGTGAGAGGGTTTGACTTGAGGCGTTGGCAGGTCTCGATGCCGTCCATCTCAGGCATCATAATGTCGAGCAGAATGAGGTCTGGCTTGGTTTCTGCGACGGTGCTTAAACATTCGCGCCCATTGTAGGCCACGTAGACATCCATGCCTTGGCGCTCTAGTTTGCGTTGGAGCAGCTTAATGTTGATCGGTTGGTCGTCGACGACGAGGATTTTGGGCTGTTGTTTTCTGATCAAAATGGCGCTGTTCTGAGTGTGGAGGATCTAAGATCAAGTAAAGTTTCTAATTCTGAGTCTAAATGTGATCTATAATTATGATTTTGGCAAAACAGAAAACGTAGGATGACGGATACGCAATGTGTCTTACTTTGAACTCTGCATATTTACGAGTTTTTCGTCGATAACAGCGGTGCGGCTCATTAAATCGTGCCCCATTTGGCGCCGTTTGTTGAAAAACAGGGTCGCGAGGGTGGCGATTAGGCCAAAGGGGAAGAATAGATAGAGTGTGAGAGTTTTTAGGCCGCCGCGAACGATGCCAGACATGATCGGGGGCGTGCTTAAAGTGACGGTGCTGACGCTGCGTATGCGACAGATCCGCTTGCCGAGTGAGCTGCCGGCGAAGAAGGCTTCTCCAATTGCGAAGTAGAGCCAAAAAGTGAGCATTTGTAGTTCGTTGGCAACCGCGAGGGCGCGGGTGAGATTTTTGCTCGGTTCCGGGATCGTCGCATCGGGCGTGCTGGCACGCTCGCTATACCAAGTCACGACGGCTTGTGTCCATTCGGATAGCTCGGTGAATGCCGCCGGGTGTGATTGAGGCAGCACGATTTTCCAGATAATGACAGAGGCCACTGCCGAGATTAGGATGAAGTCGAGTAGGAAGGCGAGGGCACGCAGGCGAACGCTGGCAGGCGGCATGGGGCCGTCTTTGCGGAAAATCGAGTCGAGCAGGTTGCCCGCGCTGGGAGCTTTGGGCTGGGAGCTTTCTTTCGCGTGCTCGTCTGGTTTGGGTTCGGGGGTGCTCATCCGGCTTGAGCAGCTTTGAATGCACGGAGTGTGTTGTGCATGAGCATGGCAACGGTCATTGGGCCGACGCCTCCGGGGACGGGAGTGATTTGTGAAGCTTTGGGGGCCACGGCATCGAATTCGACGTCGCCGACTAGGCGGTAGCCGCGCTTCTTGCTGCTGTCTTCGACGCGGTTGATGCCCACATCGATAACGGCTACGCCCTCCTTGACCATGTCGCCGGTAACGAAGTTGGCGCGTCCGATCGCAGCGATCAGTATGTCGGCTTGGCGTGTGATACCGGGGAGGTCTTGGGTGCGGGAGTGGCAGACGGTGACTGTGGCATTGCCGGGGAGTGCTTTGCGCATCATGAGTAGGGCTGCGGGCTTGCCTACGATTTGGCTGCGGCCGAGTACGACGACATGTTTGCCTTCGGTCTCGATGTCACTGCGTTGAATGAGTTCTACGATGCCAGCGGGGGTGCAGGCGACGAAGCCGCTGTCATCTTCTTGGCAGAGCTTGCCGATGTTCAGTGTGTTGAAGCCATCGACATCTTTGCTGGGGAGCACGCGGTTAAAAGTCTCTGTTTCGTCGATGTGTTTGGGCAGGGGCGCTTGGATTAGGATTCCGTTGATGTCGGCATCGGCGTTGAGGCTGTCGATTTGTGCAAACAGGGCTTCCTTGCTGACATCTTCGGGGAGCAGGTAAAGGCGACTTTCGATGCCAATGCGCTGGGCGGTCTTTTCTTTTTTGCGCACGTAGGAGACGGAGGCGGGGTCGTCGCCTACTCTGATGAAGGCCACTACGGGCTTTTTCCCTTGGATTTGGCTGACCTGAGTGGTCAGCTCTTCGATAATGGATTCTGCTATAGCGTTACCGTCGATGAGTTTCATGTGTCCAAACAACGCTAAGGCTAGTTGAATTGGCAACTCTGAAATGCTTACTGCACGAGCATTCCGGCGATTGCGCCGCTGGAGAAGTTGGCTAGCGAAGCTGCGAGCAGGGCGCGCATGCCGAGTTGTGCGATTTCGCTGCGACGTTGGGGGATTAGGCTGCCAAGCCCGCCTAGTAGGATGGCGATGGATGAAAAGTTGGCAAAGCCGCACAGTGCAAAGGTGAGTATCGCTTGGCTACGCAGGTTGAGTGTCTCTTTTATATTGGTAAATTCCAGGAATGCGACAAATTCGTTGAGCACGATTTTTTGGCCGATGATGGCGCCGCCCTGGATCGCGTGCTCCCATGGGATGCCTAAGATCCAGGCAAGTGGGCAGAAGGCGTAGCCTAGTAATAATTGTATGCTGAGGTTATCCAGTCCGAGACGGTCGCCGACGTTGCCAAGTATTCCATTGCTCAGGGCGATGAGTCCGACGAATGCGATTAGCATGGCGCCGACATTGAGTGCGAGCTTGAGACCGTCGCTGGCGCCTTGCGCCGCTGCGTCGAATACATTGACGGGGGCTCCGTCGATTGCCTCTGGCAGCTTTTCATTATTGGGCACTTCGGTTTCGGGCATGAGCAGTTTGGCAAAGAGTAGGCCTGCGGGGGCCGCCATGAAGCAGGCCGCCAGTAGGAATTCCAGGCTGACTCCCATGCTGGCGTAGCCGGCCATTACGCTGCCTGCGATTGAGGAGAGTCCGCCGACCATGATGGCAAAAAATTCCGACTTGGTCATGCGCGCCAGGTAGGGCTTGATGACGAGTGGTGCCTCAGTTTGTCCCACAAAAATATTGGCGGTCGCGCTGAGCGATTCCGCGCGACTGGTGCCGAGTAGCTTCTGGATGACGCCGCCCAATGAGGCGACGATGATGGGCATGACTCGTAAGAAGTAGAGTACGGAGATCAGCGATGAGAAAAATATGATCACTGGTAATACCGTGAAGGCGAAGAGGAAGCCTAGGTTGTGTTTGTGGCCGGCCAGTCCGCCGAATAGGAATTCAATGCCTACAAAGCCAAAGTTGATGACGTCGCCGACCATGACTGAAAGGACTTCAAGCCCGAATTTGCCCCATGGGGAATAGAGGACCAGCGCGCCGAAGCCGAATTGTATGACGATCGCTCCTAGGACTGTTCTCCAGTTGATGTTTTTACGAGCGCTGGAGCAAAGCCAGGCAAAGGCGATTAATAAACAGTATCCGAGTAGGCTAGTGAGCATGGGGCGAGATTGTGGGCCAGAGCTGTATTTGCAAGCCTGCGAGTTGAGTGGGCTGAGGCTGTTTGTGCGGTTGGCGCAGCTTGTTGGTGTTATTTGTTTGCGTTGCCATTCTCTCTGGGCGTTATCGCATTTGTCTGGCATCTAAGAGGGCAAAAATGTGCACCTCCTATTTATGTATAATCCACTGAGGCTCTGGAACCCGCATGGATAGTACGCTGGGCGTGATTTCGTTCCTCAAAAAAAATGCAAAAAGGTACTTGCACAGGAAAGGCCAAGCGCTACTTTCGCCGTCTTTCTCTAATTCCAGCGATCAATTTCAATGCCAACAATTAACCAACTAGTCCGCAACCCTCGTGTTGTTCAAAAGGTAAAATCCAAGTCTCGTCACCTGGACAAGAACCCATTTCGCCGTGGTGTCTGTGTTCAAGTTATGACTCGTACGCCTAAAAAGCCGAACTCTGCTATCCGTAAGGTGGCTAAGGTTCGTCTGACTAATGGCATCGAAGTGATTGCCTACATTCCTGATGAAGGTCACAACTTGCAGGAGCACAGTATCGTGCTGGTGCGTGGTGGTCGTGTGAAGGACCTTCCTGGTGTTCGCTATCACATCGTTCGTGGCACACTTGACTGTGTTGGAGTAGAGAAGCGTCGCCGTAGCCGTTCTAAGTATGGCGTGAAGCGTCCTAAGGAGGCTTCCTGAAGCCTGTTAAGTGCTTCTTAAATTAGGTGTTTCTTAATTCTGATTTCTTAAATCTTATTTCTTTCTTACTATGTCACGTCGTCGCCAAGCCGTAAAACGTCCTCTTATTCCAGATCCTCGCTATAATAGCACTCTGGTTGCCAATCTTGTGAATATGATCATGGAGCGTGGTAAGCGCACTGTGGCTCAAAAGATCGTTTACACCGCATTCCAGCGTGTCAGCGAGAAGCTCGAAAAGGGCGATCCAGTCGATCTGGTTATGGGTGCACTTGAGAACTCACGTCCTAAGCTTGAAGTGAAGAGCCGTCGTGTCGGTGGTGCTACGTATCAAGTGCCCGTCGAAATCTCTTTCGAGCGTCAGCAAGCACTTGCTTTCCGTTGGATGGTCAATGCGGCTCGTAGCCGTAAGGGCGTTCCTATGAATGAGGCTTTGGCTGATGAAATTATCGACGCTTATAACAATACGGGTGGCGTTGTTAAGAAGAAGGAAGAAGTGCACCGCATGGCTCAAGCGAATCGTGCCTTCGCACACTTGCGCTGGTAGTCCGCGGACTCACCTCGCATTCCCCGTTCTTTTCCAGTCGAATCTCTTCTATGTCCGCTACTAGTACAGCGTCCGCTAACTCGCCGAAGCGTAAGTTCCCCTTGGAGCATACGCGTAATATTGGCATAGCTGCGCATATCGATGCGGGCAAGACGACGACGACGGAAAGAATTTTATTTTACGCAGGTGTCGTCCATAAAATGGGCGAAGTCCATGAAGGTAGCGCGGTTACCGACTGGATGGAGCAGGAGCGCGAACGTGGCATCACGATCACTTCGGCCGCGATTACTTGCAATTGGACCAATCAAGAGGGTCCGTTCGCCGGGATCTGTAATAAGATCAATATCATCGACACTCCCGGTCACGTCGATTTTACGGCCGAAGTCGAGCGCTCATTGCGAGTGCTGGATGGCACTATCGGTGTTTTTTGTGCCGTTGCTGGTGTGCAACCACAGTCCGAAACGGTCTGGCGGCAAATGACGAAGTATCATGTCCCGCGCATCGCATTTGTGAATAAGATGGATCGCGTGGGGGCAGATTTTTTTGCTGCGATCGAATCCATGCGTGAGCGCCTCGCGGCAAACGCCCATCCAATCTTTTTGCCGATCGGTTCGGAAGAAGATTTTATAGGTCTGATTGATCTGGCATCGATGAATGCCCGCATCTACGACGCGGCAGACCCTAGCGGGATGACCTTTGATGTGACGGAGATTCCAGCCGATTACGTCGATCAAGCCAATGAGTATCGCGAGAAGCTGATCGAAGCCCTTGCCGATTTTGATGACGCGCTGGCTGATAAATACCTCGAAGGTGAAGAACTTTCTGCAGACGATATTCGTGCTGCCATTCGTGCCGCCACGATTTCGCTGGGCTTCTGTGGAGTGATTCCTGGCAGTGCCTTTAAGAACAAGGGGGTGCAAGCGGTTCTCGAATCCGTTGTCAACTATTTGCCATGCCCGCTTGATTTGCCACCGATGAAGGGGGAGACCGAGCAAGGACGCGATCTCGAAGTCGCCCCCGACGATAACGCTCAATTTGCCGGACTTGCTTTTAAGCTGATGAATGACGGCTATGTGGGTAAGCTCGTTTTTATGCGGGTTTATTCAGGCACACTTGCGAAAGGCACTGCCCTTTACAATCCGCGCACGGGTAAAACCGAGCGAATTTCGCGACTGCTGGTCATGAAGGCAGATTCCCGTGAAGACATTGATGTGGCTTACTCGGGGGATATTTGCGCGATCGTCGGTGCGCGCGATGTCGTTACGGGCGATACATTGTGTGCTAAGGGATTTGATGTGCGCCTTGAGCCACCCACATTTCCAGAGCCGGTGATCTCGATGTCCATCGAGCCGAAGACTACCGCCGATCAAGAAAAGATGGCGACCGGTTTGCAGCGCCTGTCCGAAGAAGATCCTACCTTTGTGGTGAGTTCGGATGAAGAAACCGGTCAGACTATCATTGCCGGCATGGGCGAACTGCACCTCGAAATCATTAAGGATCGTCTCTTCCGTGAGTTTAAAGTCGGCGCTGAAGCCGGCCGTCCGCAGATCGCCTATCGTGAAACAGTTACCATGGCATCTGAGGGTGAGGGTAAGTTTGTGCGCCAAACCGGTGGAAGTGGTCAGTATGGTCACGCACGCATTAAGCTGGAGCCACTGGAGCGCGGAGCTGGAATTGAAATCGTAGATAAGACGGTCGGTGGCGTGATTCCCAAGGAATTTATCAAGCCCACCTTGGATGGCATACGCGAAGCCGCCAACAATGGTTCCGTCTGCGGTTATCCCGTTGTTGATTTCAAGGTCACACTCTTTGATGGCTCCTTTCATGAGGTCGACTCCTCGGAGATGTCGTTCAAAATGGCCGGTATCTTTGCATTCCGTGATGCTATGGAAAAGGCCGGTCCGCAATTGCTGGAGCCGATGATGAAGGTCGAGGTGGAGACGCCCGACGAGTATCAGGGCGATATCATGGGAGATTTGAACCGTCGCCGTGGTCAGATCCAGAATGTGGTGGGCAAGACTGCGTTTGTTACAATCGCTGCTCTGGTGCCCTTGCAGGAAATGTTCGGATACGCCACTGTTGTGCGTTCACTCAGTAAGGGGCGTGCCTCTTATAGTATGCAGCCTGAGTCCTTCGAGGCGGTTCCACAAAACGTTCTCAATAAAATTTTAGAAACCTCGACTCGCGGCCGTTACTAGAGCGAGACCAGCGAGTTCAGTAAAACGAATTTTTAAACCAACAACTTAACCAAACAAATATATAATATGAGCACACCACGTATCCGTATTCGCCTCAAAGGCTTTGATTATCGCGTAATTGACCAGTCCGCTGCGGACATCGTCGAAACAGCTAAGCGTTCCGGCGCTCGCGTTGCTGGCCCTGTGCCCCTTCCTACTAAAATCGAAAAGTTCACTGTGAATCGTTCCGTTCACGTTAATAAGAAGTCGATGGATCAGTTCGAAGTTCGCACACACAAGCGTTTGATCGACATCGTCGAGCCGACTGCAGCCACAGTGGACGAGCTCAAGAAGCTCAACCTCCCTGCTGGTGTTGATATTTCTATCAACGTCTAAGCATTTTTTTAGGTAGCCCCAATCTTAGGATTGGTGAGTGTTTTAGAGCCCCGCAGCTGCAAAGTTGCGGGGCTTTTATGTTTATCTGTTTCTTGGGTCTTTCAGGCTGAGATATTGACCGATGATTTTTCGTTTAAATGTAGCGGAATCGCGAAGCGATTTCGACTTGCGGCAGCGCGACATCACTCGCTCGAAACGGCTTTGCCGATCCGCTACACTCGCAGAGATTTTATCAGCTTTTTCTGAATATAATTCTATTTTTGAGAAACGCTCTAACTGCTCTGCTGCCACTGTTTTTCGATTTCCTTCATTTTATCGAAGTCGCCGCGTTCGCAGGCATTTACAAAGCCGTCGGCAAAGGACTTTAAGGTGTCCCAGCGCTGCCGTATGTCGGCCGCTTCTTCGCGGGTGATTCTCTCGTCGAGTCCTGCGTGGGCGATGGCTCCCAGTAGGGAGGCGAATTGGCTGACCATTTCGTGCGTGGCGGGGTTGAGTGCATCGAGCTCAGAGTGCACCACTTTATTCGGTACGAAGTAGCCGTCAGCCTGAGCGGCGAGCCATTTGATCAGTTGGTTATCGCTGCAGGCCTGGTTGAGGGCGCAGACTCTGTCTAGCGGATTTTTGGAGCCGCTCTGAGACTCGCCCACCGGTTGTGACCATTTGTAGATGAGCGATTGCGAAATGCCGAGCTCGGCGGCGAGCGCCTTGGGGGAGCTGTTGGCAAAGCAAGTTTTGATGATTTCGTGAGATTGCACGCTTAAGGATTTCGAGGTTTTTGCTTATTTAGGCAAGGTGATTGTATAAAATCGCTCGCTTATTGTAATATATCTTCTCAGATTTCGTGTTATCATTCTGCCCTGAAATTGCATGATTGAAGAATTGTTTACTGAAGCCCTACGTTGGTATAATTTGCCATGGACCCTAATGTTGGTCCTGGTATTGTTGTACTGGCTCATTGCGGTTTTTGGGATCGTGGATTTGGATTTCCTTGGGTTCGACCTGGATGTCGATGCGGATGTCGACGTAGACGCGGACGTGGATGTGGATGCCAATCCCGGTGCGGGGGCATTAGCGGGTGTCATGGAGTTTATTCATTTGGGGAGTTTGCCCTTGATGGTGGTGGTGTCTGGGCTGGTGATTTGTGCTTGGGCGATGGCTTTAATTGGTAACTTTTATCTTAACTCCGGTAATTCTGGAGTGATTGGTTTCGCCGTTTCTTTTGCAGTCGCGATTCCTGGATTGATTATTTCGTCACTGGCTTTGTGGCCGGTGGCGGTATTCTACAAACGCCTCGAGGATAAGACTGATGGTAATCTCACGATGATTGGCCGCACCTGCCGTGTGCGCTCAGATCGTGTGGACGCTCATTTTGGACAAGCGGAAGTCAGCACCCCGGAGGGGCCCTTGGTCATCAATGTACGCTCAGCCTCCGAATCCGGGCCGCTGCTAGCGGGAGATTCCGCTTTAATCATCAGTGAGGATTCACAGCACATGCTTTATACAGTCAGGAAAATAACCAACGAATTAACCAAGATCTAAAAAAATGAATATATTATACTCACTTGCTATTATTGAATCTGTGGGACTCACAGTGTTGCTGGGGATTGCTGCGGCGATTGTGGGCCTGTTGGTCACACTGATTAAAATGTACCGTAAGGTGGATCAAGGCTATGCGCTGGTGCGTAATGGCTTTGGTGGCACACAGGTCTCGTTTGCGGGTATGGTGAGTGTGCCGGTCCTGCACAAATTGGAGATCATGGATTTGCGGGTGCAGCACTTGCCCTTGGATCGCCGTGGTAAGGACGGCCTGATTTGCCAAGATAACGTGCGAGCGGATATCAGTGTGGGCTTCTATGTGCGGGTGAACCCACACGAGAACGATGTCAAAGCGGTCGCGAAGGCCGTCGGTTGTGAGCGTGCATCGGATCTGGATAAGATTCGCGAGCTATTTGATGCGAAGTTCTCGGAGGCTTTAAAGACTGCGGGTAAGCAGTTCGACTTTGAGAGTCTTTACACCGATCGCATTGATTTTCGTAATAAGATCATCGAAGTCATTGGGCAGGATTTGAATGGTTATGCGCTGGAAGACGTGGCCATTGACTACCTCGAGCAAACGCCACTGGAGGCATTGAATCCTGATAACATTTTAGACTCTGAGGGTATCAAGAAGATTGCTGAGCGTACCGCGACGCAAGCAATTCTGGAGAATGAGATCGCCAATCGCCGCATCCAAACCATCAAGCAAAACGATGTGCAGCGTATCGAAGCCGTGTTGGAGATGGAGAAGCAACAGGCGGAAGCGGAAGAGAAGCAGAAGCGTGAGATCGCGGTGATCCGCTCTCGTGAAGAGGCGGAGGCGAAGCGTGTCTCCGAAGAGCAACGTTTACGCGCCGAGCAGGCCCGGATCAATACCGAGGAGGAATTACAAATCGCGCAACAGAATATGGAGCGCCAAGTGATTGTCGCAGAAAAGAATAAGCAAAAGACGGAAGCGGTTGAAACAGAGCGTGTTGAGCGCGACCGCCAGCTTGAAGTGGTGGAGCGTGATAAGGTCACCACCTTGGCAGACATCGAAAAGACCAAAGCCGTCGAAATCGAGAAACGTAATATTCAGGATGTGATCAAGGAGCGCGTGATGGTTGAAAAGACCGTCGTGGTCGAGCAGGAGAAGATTAAGGATACGGAAGCCTTTGCTACAGCCGATCGTCAGAAGCGGGTGTCGATTACCGATGCGGAAGAAAAGGCCGAGCGTGAGAAGCTCACTCGCTTAAAGGATGCTGAGGCCAGCCAAGAGGCAGAGAAGCTAAAGGCCGACGAAGAGTTTTATAAGCAAGTGCGCAAGGCGGAGTCCAGTAAGCGTGCGACTGAGTTGTCCTCCGAGGAAATCGTGATTGCCGCAGAAGCAGAAGAAGCGGCATCGGTGAAGCAAGCTTTGGCGAAGAAGCATTTGGCTGAAGGTGTTGCCGCTGAGACGGCAGCACAAGGTTTGGGTGAAGCCAAAGTGATGGAAGCCAAAGCCACTGCAAGCCTGAGACAGGGCGAGGCGGACGCGAAGACCTCTGAACTCAAGTTTGAAGCAGATGCGAAGGGCATCACTGAAAAGGCTGCTGCGATGAAACTCTTCAACGAGGCCGGTAAGGAGCACGAAGAGTTTAAGCTACGCCTTGAAAAAGATAAGGAGATCGAACTTGAGAGCATTCGCGTCAACGAAGAGATCGCACGCCATCAGGCTCAGGTGCTTTCCGAGTCGCTTAAGAATACCAAGGTCGACATCGTGGGCGGTAGCACTGAATTCTATAATGACATCATTGGTGCCGTCACCCGTGGTAAGTCTTTTGAGCGCACCTTAAGCAGTAGTCCCGCGCTAACTGATGTGAAGGAGACCTTCTTCAATGGAGATCCGGAATACTTCAGAGCGCAGGTTTCGAACTGGCTCAAGGATTTTAATATCGATGTGGCTACGGTGAAGGATCTGTCTGTGGCGAATCTGATGTTGAAACTCGCTTCAGAGACCAATGACCAGGATAAGCTAAGTCGCATTCGCGGACTCGCAGGTTTGGCCGAGAAGTTTGGTTTGGCCAACGAGAGTGTTCAGAAATTTCTGATGCTTGGTCAGAAGTAGTCGCTTGCATTCTCCAGGCGTAGCGGGCAGCGATACCAAACTGGTGTCGCTGCCGGACGCCGCAAAACTTTAAAACAGCTAGTAGATCCACTATGGAAAGTCAAAATCCAGCGGCAGGGCAAAAACTCGAGGGGGGCGCTTATGAGGTCATACGCAATCGCTTGACGACTCAAAGTGCGGAGCTACTGCAGCGCGTGCAGCAGCTCGATGGTGAGCGTAAAACTGTGTTCGGTGCGGTGGATACTCATTTACTGGCGACGGATCGTATCCAGACCAGTAATAACTGTATTCCGCGTGGAATGATCGCACTGCCGGGCGGACGTTTCATTTTTGGCTACAATGTGCACATGGGCCTGAAGTCACAGGTGGAGGTGACGGATGTGTTCGCCAAATTTCGCTATGATGTCTCCGACCATTCCTTTCACGAGGAGCCGCTGAATGCCCTCGAGTCCAGCGAGTTTCAGGCCGATTTTCAATATCTCTACAAATACTACAAAAACACCTTCTTCGCGAAGTTCATGATTGTTGGTCCGCACCTGTTGATGGTGTTTCAGATTAGCGATGACCTACGGGATATTAAAGTATTCAAATGGTTAATTCAGGGAGAGCAGCTGACCTATCTGGGGAATCGCTTCGAGCAAGAGTATGTGTTCCCCGACCAGCATTCGTTTGAATGGACGCGCGCGCATCGTGATCTGCACCGGACCGGAACTTTTCCGCATGTATCGATCGAGGATCGTTTGTTCGTGGAAACCATCGGCGGCGATTTGACCATTAAGATCGAGGACAATACGGACAGCGGGGAAGGGATTTACACCGAGCCGGTGGACAATCCCGATCAGACACTCGATGATGCCGACATCCACTATGCCAGTGTGGGCAGTCTGATCTTTTTGCGAATCAAGCCTTATCAAGAGAAGCAGACGCGTTATTTTATTTATAATGAGAAGGTGAAGGAGGTGAAGCGTGTCGATTCGGTGGCGCATTCGTGTGTGATGCTTCCAGAAGATCACGGCGTGATTTTTGCCGATGGCTATTATCTCCACAATGGCGACTTTAAACGCTTTAGTCATGTCGCTGGCGAAATGACATTTGAGCGTGTTTTAAAAGCACCGAATGGCGAAGACTTTCTGTATGTATTTTATCAGCAAAGTGAGGGACTGTATCAGCTGCTTTCATACAATCTAATTGCGCAGAAAGTGGAGAGTCCGATTGAAGCGCATGGCTATAGTATCTTTGAGAATGGTTCCTTGATTTATTTTAAGGCGCATGACGAGCCACAAAAGCATCATACCTTACAAATCTGGCAGACGCCCTATGCTGCGGAGGAAGTTTCGGTGGAGGCCAATAGCGATAGCTATCTGTTTAAGATTGGCAATGCGAGTATCGTGCGCTGCATCGCCGAGTGCCATAGTATCTACAACTTATTGCAGAAGGAGGATGCATATGAGGGCCTGTATCTCGACTTAGTCAAAGACTGTGTGGCCACCATCGATAGTTACTTCTGGTTGGGCTCCGAGGATGCCTTTAACTTGAAAGCGACCTTGTCGCAGATTCGGGATACTGGCCAGGCGGCGATTGCGGAGTTTGAAAAAGTGCAGCGTATCCGCAAATCGACGCTGACACAGACTCGGGCTGTTCAGACACAGGCGCGTAAGTTGTTTACGGAATTGGCTGGTGCACAGCCTGATGATGTCCGTGTGTTTGTCGATTACTTGGCGAGCTTGCGGCGTTTGCGTGGCGAAGTGATCGGATTGCGGGACTTGAAATATGTCGACCTTACACTCTGCGATGAACTTGAGCAAGGTGTGGCGACGCAAATCGATTCACTGGCGCAGGCGACGGTCGAATTTTTACTGCAAGCGCAAGCGCTCGTTCCTTATCAGCAGCAGCTTCAGGAGGTAGAGGCTGCGATGCCTGAAATCAAAACTGCAGCTATGGCTAAAGAGCTGCTAGCCGAGTTGGATGCTACGGGGGCACAGCTGGAGATGCTGATTGAAATGGTCTCGAATTTGAAGATCGAGGATGCGACCGAAACGACCCGCATTATCGATGCGATTTCGGATTTATTCACCGAACTGAATCGTTTGAAGGCAGAAGTGAAACGCTCGCGTCAGGAGTTGATGCGCAAGGAAGGATCCGCACAGTTTCAAGCGCAGATTAAGTTGTTGGAGCAATCGGTGGCCAATTATTTGGACATCGCTGACGAGCCTGAGCGTTGTGATGAATTTTTGACGAAGGCAGTCGTGCAGTTGGAAGAGCTGGAGGGGAAGTATGCAGAATTCGATGAGTTTATCGAGATCCTGTCTGACAAGCGCTCCGAGCTCTATAACACTTTTGAATCTAAGAAGGCGAGCTTGCAGGAAGTGCGCAATCGTCGAGTCAGTAAGCTCGTGCAATCGGCGCAGCGCATTCTCAACGGTATTGAAAATCGTTCGAAAGCCCTGAAGGAAATTAACGATATCAACGGCTATTTTGCATCGGACTTAATGGTTGATAAAGTGCGGGACTTAGTTGAAGAGCTGAAAACGCTGGGCGAAGGCATGAAGGGCGACGAGTTGTTGACCCGTTTGAAAACCATTCAGGGCGACGCGGTGCGGCAGCTCAAAGATAAACAAGAGCTCTTTGTTGATGGTGAAAACTTAATTAAATTTGGGCGCCACGCTTTCACGGTGAACTCGCAGGCCTTGGAGTTGACGTCGGTGCTGCGCGACGGCGATTTATATACGCACCTCTCAGGTACCCAGTTTTATGAAAAGGTGGAAGACCCGGAATTGTTAGAGACCAAGCCTGCCTGGAAGATGCATTGCTGCTCTGAGAATGATCATGTCTACCGTGCGGAGGACCTCGCGTATAAGTATTTGGAATCGCAAGGCGCGGAGGATTATTTGCAGCTCACAGACGAGGAGCGTCTAGAGTCCATACGTGAATTTATGGCACCTCGCTATCAGGAGTCTTACACGAAAGGAGTGCATGATTTTGATGCCCGTGTGATACTGGACCAACTCGCTGAGACGCACTCTAAGATCGGTCTGTTACGTTATAGTCCCGAGGTGCGTGCCTGTGCTTTAGTCTTTTGGCATAGCCAGGCAGGACAAGCGCTGACGAATCATTTGCGCGAACGCATCGACGCTTTTGGGCAAATGTTGCGCGTCTTTCCCAATCATCATACCCAGCGAAATTACATCGAGGAATTGAGTGATGCGATCGGCGCTTTTGCTCAGGATACGGCCTTCTTTGAGTCGATTGATCGCCATGCCGCGGGAGCGTATCTGTTTTACGAGATTGTGCAGGATGCCGATCTTTATTGCAGTAAAGAAGCGGCGGATTTGATCGATCGTTTCCAGCGGGAATTGTTGTCCAAGCGCTTTGACGCTGCATTTAAGGAGGCGGTGCAAGCGGTGAGCTCGGATGTGTTGAGTGAGTATCGTGTGATTTATGATTGGTTGGAGGGCTACGCGGTTACGCATGCGCTCGACCCTGAGTTACGCACCTTCTTGCCCGAGTCTGCGGCACATTTGCTACGTGGCGGGCTCGAACGGCGCAAGATTCTGAATGTGCCGATCAAGTACGAGCTTGCGGGCCTGAAGGGGGACCATCGGGTCATTGAAGACGGGGGGCTGTATCACTTTAATTATTTGGATCTGATGCAGCGTATGCAGCGTTTCGAGTCGGGCGACCAGGCGCTGTTTCTTCGTTATGAACGTCGCAAGAAGGCCTTGTTGATTGAGAATGAGGCCTCGCTACGATTGAATGAGTTTAAGCCACAGGTGTTGAGTGCCTTTGTTCGAAATCGTTTGTTGGATGAGGTTTACCTGCCGTTGATCGGTGATAATTTTGCGAAGCAAATCGGTAGTGCCGGTGAGGATACCAGGACCGACCGCATGGGCTTGCTCTTGCTTATTTCGCCGCCGGGCTATGGTAAGACTACTTTGATGGAGTATGTGGCGAATCGCCTGGGCATTACCTTTGTCAAAGTGAATGGGCCCTCGCTCGGGCATGAGGTGACATCACTTGATCCGGCGCAGTGTCCTAATCTTGCGGCGCGTCAGGAAGTTGAGAAAATTAATTTGGCCTTCGAAATGGGCGATAATGTTCTCATCTATCTCGACGATATTCAGCATACCAATCCCGAGTTCTTGCAGAAGTTTATCTCGCTCTGCGACGGCACGCGCCGCATCGAAGGTGTGTATAAAGGGAAGTCGCGCACCTATGATTTTCGCGGGCGTAAAGTCGCTGTAGTTATGGCGGGCAATCCTTATACCGAGGCGGGGGGGAAGTTTCAGATTCCTGATATGTTGGCGAATCGTGCCGACACTTATAACCTGGGAGATATCATTGGTGAGAATAGTCAATACTTCGAGGCCTCGTATATCGAGAACTCACTGACTTCGAATCGGACCTTAGGGATTCTTGCAGGTAAGGATCGTAAGGATGTGTATGCTGTAATGCAAATTGCTGAGACGGGACAACGTGAAGGTGTCACCTTTGAATCCTCTTATTCCATGGAGGAGATCAATGACATGGTCGCGGTGATGAAGATGATGATGCGGGTGCGCGATACGATTCTACGCGTGAACTTGGAATACGTCCGTTCGGCTGCGCAGGCAGATGATTATCGCACCGAGCCTTCCTTTAAGTTGCAGGGTTCCTATCGTAATATGAATCGGATCGCTGAAAAGCTTTTGCCGATCATGACCGACGAAGAGGTGGAACAACTCATTGTCGATCACTACACGGGAGAGGCACAAACTCTGACTGACGGAGCGGAAGCGAATCTACTCAAATTTAAGGAGATTGAAGGCAAGCTTTCCGAACAGGAACGTGCACGTTGGGATGAGATTAAGAAGCGCTTCAATCGTAAAAAGCTATTAGGTGGCAGCGAGGGCGACCCCATCAATCGTGTGGTGGCGCAATTGTCCGACTTCAAAGAGGGGCTGGATGGAATCGGACAAGCGCTTGTCTCCGGGCGAGCGGATGCGCAGAATGGTATCGGCGCGGCGATCCAGCAGCTCGCGACAGTCGTTCAAGATCAAGGCGCGTTATCTGCCGAGCGTGTGCGTGCCCAGCGATCAGACTTCGAGCAGTTCGGTGCCGATAATTTGCCTCAGTTGTTAGCAGCATTGCAAGGCATCAGCGCGCACTTGCAGCAGTCCAATGGACAGAGTCGCGAGCTCAGCCAAGCCATCCGCGAAGCAGTCGTGCCACAGCGTGAGCAAATACTCGAGCTAAGCGAAACCAGTAAGCAAGAAGTCGCCTTCAGTCTGGATGAGTCTTCGTTACGTGTTCTGAATACCTTGATCAGTTCAATCGATTCTTTGCTGAGTCGAATCAGTGTGAATCATAATGGCGAGTAAACGCTTGAATTATGCTCTGTTTCGATGGCTGCCAAAACGGCGGCTTTGAGCGTGTCGACACGCTTGCGGAACTCCATGGCGGACGGGGTTTCGAGGGTGTAGTTACTGCCGCCGAAGCTTGCTTGTAGGCAAAGCGCTTCGGGCTGGCCTTCTTCGAGTTGTAGTTCGACTTCGATGCGTATGATTCCGTCCTTAGCAGGGTAGCCATCGATCTCGGTCGCGGTTTCGGTGGGCAGGTGTTTTTCTGTGGCGGCTAAGATGCGCTGTGCGAGGCTGAGTTGTGGGCGGCCTGTCTCGGGATGACTGCTGTGGCGGGGGAGTTGGATTTCGTAGAGGTAGAAGCCTTGGCTTTCCCAGTCTTCGTGTAGATGGATGGCACAGTCGAGCTGGGAGATGTGGGCCTGTATCCACGCTGCGTGTTGGCGGGTTTCTTGCGAGACGAAGTCGCGGTAGTCGCGGTTGAGGTCGATGCCGTCGGGGTTTTCGCGGGTGCCGTTGGCCAGTCCCGCGGGATTTAAGAGAGGACAAATGTAGTAGTGATGTGCGTGGGGGAGGGCGTTACTTTGCAATAGTTCGAGCATTGCCTGAGAAGTGGCGGGCTCGTCGCCGTGGATGCCGGCAGAGAGATATATGTGCTGACTATTCGGTGCAGGGACCATGGGCGCACGCGTCATGCCGAGTAGGGGCCATTGCTTTTCCAGGCCGACCTGTCCGAAGTGCGTGACTTGGAAGCCCGCAGCTTCGCCGGCGGCTTGGAGTTGCTTAACGAGAGTGGCCACTGAGCTTGTCATCATCGCGATATATCTAGTGGATAAAGCCTGAAAGACATAACGGTTCTCGGTGTCAGGGAAAGGCTCTGGAGAGATCGGACCACAGTAGACATGCAATGTTCGGAAGAATCAAACTTCAAGCGCTGAGTTCTTCGGAGCCTTTGTAGACTTGTGTGATCTGGATCTCCACGACCCCTCTTAAACTGAACTCGGGCTTGGCGAGGCATTGACCTTCTTCAAAGAGGGGGCCCTCGCTGGCGTAGCGGACCTGCCCTTTGAGTTGATACGCGGAATAGTCTTTGGCAAAGAAGAGGAAGGACACTTGGGAGCGACCTTGTTTCAAATTGTCCAAGGTTTTGCCGAAGTGGACATCACCGATCAAAACGCGTCCATCGGGGCGCAGTTTGCACATACTGACATAAATGGTGTTGGGCACGCCCTCGGCGTCTACGGTGGTGAATACGGCCACAGGATCGCGGACTTCCCAGGCTTTAAGGATTTCTTGCGGTAGCTGAATCATACTGTGTACGCTGCGAAATCAATCTCCACTGGCAAGCGCGCGCCCGCGAATGGAGGAAAACAGCAGTGGAATTGATAGGAGCAATAAGGATCGTGTCGCTGGCTGACTCGGAGGTGGGGCACCCCGTTTGGTGGAGCAAGTTGGGAATGAACCTAAAAATGAGTTGAACTGTTAATTCGGTAAATATGCGTTTATGAATGTGAATTTAGACGGAACGTGAATTTTACACGACGTGAGAACGTCCAATTGCTTGCCCTGCATCGCTCGTAGAGCGAAGCAGGGGGCTATTATGAATCAAAACGAGACGTGAACGCTCCAGTCATTTCAAACTTCCCCCGGCTAGCTTCTCACTTCACACTTTCAACTTCACACTTCAAACTTCACACATGTCCTTTTCCTCCGAAGATCCGCCGACCGGCACCGACTTTATCGAGCAAACTTTGTCCGCACCTGAAAACGCGGAAGAGTCCGCCTTGCGCCCGCTCTCGTTTCATGACTTCGCGGGACAAGATAAGACCCTCGAGCGGCTGAAGGTGATGGTCGGCGCGGCGCGCGATCGCGGCGAGCCGCTCAACCACATTCTCCTCAGCGGCCCTCCCGGCCTGGGCAAGACCACCCTCTCGCTCATCCTCGGCAACGAAATGGGCACCAAGGTGAACATCACTTCCGGGCCCGTCATCGATAAGCCCGCCGACCTCGCCGGCCTTTTGACCAACCTGAACGAGGGCGACATTCTCTTTATCGACGAAATCCACCGCATACCCAAGACGGTGGAAGAGTATCTCTACTCCGCGATGGAAGACTTCCGGATCGACATCATGATCGACCAGGGCCCCAACGCCCGTAGCGTGCGGCTGAACCTCCCACGCTTCACCCTGCTCGGCGCCACCACCCGCATGGGCCTGCTGACCGCTCCCCTGCGCAGTCGTTTCACCCTGCAGACCCGTCTCAACTATTACAGCCACAGCGTGCTGCAGGGCATCATCGAGCGCACCTGTGGCATCCTGGAAGTTCCCTTCGAGCCCGCAGGCGCAGCCGAGATCGCGCGTCGCGCCCGCGGCACTCCGCGCATCGCCAATAACTTGGTCAACTTCTGCCGCGACTACGCCCAACAACGTGGCAACGGCACCATCACCCAAACCTCCGCTGCCGCCGCACTGGAACTCCTGGAGATCGACCAACGCGGCTTGGACGAAATGGACAAGCAGGTCATACGCGTCATGGCGGAAAACTACCGCGGCGGCCCCGTCGGCCTCGGCACGGTGGCGGTCGCGGTTGGCGAAGAAGCCCACACCCTGGAAGAAGTGCATGAGCCCTTTTTGATTCAGGAAGGCTACCTGCAACGCACCGCACAAGGTCGCGTGCTGACAGAAAAAGGCTGGCACGTAATCGGGCTGGAGCCTGGCAACCAGCCAAGCAACGGACAGACCGAGCTGCTGTAGCAGGCAAAAATAATAAGCGCGAGCCAGCATCCATATTACCCCGACTGCTGCTTATCTATAAAATATTCTCAGCGCATAAATTGCACTTGTAAAGCGCACATAAATCGTCAAATGGGAGTATTAACAGAACACAGTCTAGTTCTGTTAAAACCCTACACACAGGATACAATAAATGAAACTCAAAGCATTACTCCTCAGCGCGATCTTCGCAGCTTGCATCGTTCCATCAGTCTCTCAAGCTGCTAAATCGGATGAGGGTAAAAAGAAGCCAACTCCAGCTGAGGCGTTCGCCAAAATGGATGTGGACCAAAGCGATGGCCTCTCTAAAGAAGAGGTCGCCAAACGCAAAGCGCTCGTCAAAAAATTCGACAAGCTGGACGCCGATCAAGACGGTGAACTGTCATTAGAAGAATTCACTGATGCTTCTGGCAAAAAGCCAAAGAAGGCTAAAAAAGGCGAAGAATAAGCTGCGAGCGCACAGCGCGCACTGAAGCTCCATTTTTTCTCAAAGCCCGGCACCTGTTCAAGGTTCCGGGCTTTTTTTCGCTGCCTCCATCCGCAGTTTCACCCCGCGAAAGACTATTCAGAGAAACACTCACAAGCTTGAACATCGACTGAAAGCAGCATATAGAGACCCATGGTAAAGCCCATCCTCATCCTATTCGACGTGAACGAGACCTTACTCGACCTGAGCCCTCTGCGGAGCTCGGTGAGCCGTGCATTGAACGGTCGTGAAAATCTACTGCCGCTCTGGTTTTCGACCATGCTGCACTACTCTTTGGTGGAAACTCTGACGAATGACTTTCATAGTTTCGGAGAAATCGGTGCCGCCGCCCTCATGATGATTGCCCAAACACATCAGATTGAGCTGAGTCGCGAAGACGCTGAAGCAGCCATCATCCCCAGCTTAAACACACTTCCGCCGCACCCAGAGGTCATCGCAGCCATGGAAGCCCTGCAACAAAACGGCTACAAGCTGGCCACTTTGACCAATTCCTCCAGCGCCGGTGCCGAGTCACAACTTCGGCAAGCCGGCATCGCGCCGCTATTGGACAACAGCTACAGCGTCGAGAGCGTGCGCAAATACAAGCCACACAGCGGCGTCTACCGCATGGTGCTCGATGACCTCGCGCTCGAACCCGAGCAAGTATTGATGGTGGCCGCGCACGCATGGGACCTCGCCGGCGCAAAAAACGTCGGCTTGCAGACCGCCTTCATCCAACGCCCCGGCACCGCGCTCTATCCCAACACCGCGCGCCCCGACTACGTGCTGCGCGATCTCACAGAATTGGCCCAGCGCCTCGCTTAAACCGCGTCGAATCCATCGCATATGCCAGCTAAAGCGCCACCACTGACTCAATTGCCAGTCAGTTTCTACCTACAGGTTTTGATTTGTGCCACCCTATGGGGCAGCGCATTCCCCGTCATCAAGAACAGCTATGCCGCCTTACAAATCACCGGCTACGGCGAACAACTGGTCTTCGCGGGCAGTCGCTTCGTACTGGCAGGACTGATGGTGCTCCCCTTCTGTCGTGGCCCCATCATAGAAAAACTCAAGCAAGCCCCACGTGGACCACTGATGGCGGTGGTGCTCGGGCAGACATTCTTTCAATACATCTTCTTTTACTACGGGCTCAGCATTTCAACCGGCACCCTCGGGGCCCTGCTGGGCTCGGGCAGTTTCTGGTGGATGTTGCTCGCGCCGATGATACTCAAGACCGCTCCGCCTCAGCGCATTCACTGGATACTGCTGGGCGTGTGTTCGATCGGTATCGCCTGTGCGATTTACCAGCCCGGCGCCGACTTAAAAAACGCCGGTCTCGGCACGCTCGCCTTTCTCGCCGCATCCGGTTCCGGCGCCGTGGCCGCAACCTTCCTGAAAAAAGTCGCCCCCGTCGCCGGCAGTCGTTGCACCACCGCATTTTCACTCAGTCTGGGCGGACTCATGCTCTTGCTCATTTCTGCCAGCGCCTGGTCCAGCTACATCGCCCACTTCAATCTCACCACCCTCTTGGTCACGCTCTATCTCGCGGCCCTGTCCGCCACCGCATTCACGCTCTGGAATCGTCTAATTGAGCTCTACAGTGTCAATGTGCTCTCCACCTTTCGCTTCCTGATTCCTCTGATGGGCGTGATCGAATCCACCCTCTTCATCCCCGGCGAAAACCTACGCCCCGGCCTCATCATCGGAGCCCTGATCGTCGTCACCTCACTCATCATCATTTCCCAAGTCAAAGAAGCCCCCGTGGAAGGTCGCTGCATTCGTCCTTAGGAAAGGAAGGAAAGAGGAGGGAGGGAACGTCGAACATCCAACGCTCAACGTCGAATATCGAATGTAGGACTGCGGAATACTGACTGCACGGCTTCCCCCGGGATCGCCAATCTCCGCATTGGCAGCGGTGGCACTGGTTGCGGTAGCCGAGGCCGAGACGACGCTCCCCGATCCGAAGGATCGAGGCTACACAAAGGGAGGGAACGTCGAACATCGAATGTAGGGCCACGGAATACTGACTGCACGGCTTTCCCCGGGATCGCCAATCTCCGCATTGGCTGCGGTGGCATGGGCTGCGGTAACCGAGGCGGAAACAACGCTCCCCGATCCGCAGGATCGAGGCTACGGAATTGGGAACATCGAACATCCAACGCCCAACGTCGAACATCGAATGTAGGGCCACGGAATACTGACTGCACGGCTTTCCCCGGGATCGCCAATCTCCGCATTGGCCGCGGTGGCACTGGCTGCGGTAGCCGAGGCCGAAACGACGCTCCCCGATCCGAAGGATCGAGGCTACGGAATACTGAACGTCGAACGTCCAACGCCCAACGTCGAACATCGAATATAGGACTACGGAATACTGATTGCACGGCTTTCCCCGGGATCGCCAATCTCCGCATTGGCAGCGGTGGCACTGGCTGCGGTAGCCGAGGCCGAAACGACGCTCCCCGATCCGAAGGATCGAGGCTACGGAATACTGACTGCACGGCTTCCCCCGGGATCGCCAATCTCCGCATTGGCAGCGGTGGCACTGGCTGCAGTAACCGAGGCCGAAACGACGCTCCCCGATCCGCAGGATCGAGGCTACGGAATTGGGAACATCGAACATCCAACGCTCAACGTCGAACATCGAACATCCAACGCTCAACGTCGAACATCGAATGTAGGGCCACGGAATGGTGCTGCACGGCTTACCCGGGATCGCCAATCTCCGCATTGGCTGCGGTAGCCGAGGCCGAACGACGCTCCCCGATCCGCAGGATCGAGGCTACGGAATACTGAACGTCGAACATCGAACGCTCAACATCGAACATCGAATGTAGGGCTACGGAATGGTGACTGCACGGCTTTCTCCCGGGATCGCCAATCTCCGCATTGGCAGCGGTGGCACTGGCTGCGGTAACCGAGGCCGAAACGACGCTCCCCGATCCGCAGGATCGAGGCTACGGAATTGGGAACGTCGAATGTAGCGCTACGGAATACTGACTGCACACGCCATTGAATTAAAAATTATTCAACATTGGACGTTCGATGTTGGACGTTGGACGTTCCCCATTCCCCGCGCTCCCCGGTTCTGAGAACCGAGGCCACGCAAAAGGAGGGAACGTCGAACATCCAATGTAGGACTACGGAATCAAATGGGCGCTTCAACGGCTGACCTTGAGTCGCCAGAACATCTTGGCGGCATCGTCGATTGCGGGGGTGATCACGTAGCGGCGGATTTCGGTGCTTCCGTTATTGATCGGCGTGCCGATTTCGGTTGCGCTGGCGTCGCCGCTGAAGCTGAGATCCTGGCTGGCTTCGAGGGTCACGCTCAAGCCTTGCAGATCCACGGGAATTTCGACTTCAACCACGCGGTAGCTCTTGGCCGCGTCGAGGGACAAGCCGTAGCTGCTGTTCAAACTGCTGCCACTTTGCACCGAACCGGTGGGCAATGGCGCGGGCGCGGCAGAGGCATCGTCGGGCGCAGTGCCAAACAGGAACTCGACCAGGTTGGCCCAGCCGTCGCCATCGGCATCGTCGTCTTCGCCTTGTTGATTGGCGGGGAGCGAGGCGACGAAGGTCTCGAATGGATCACTGGGCGCGCTCACGGCGCTACCTTTGAGCAGCACGAGTTTGGACGCAGTGATTCCGTTATAAGTGGTAAACTCTCCGCCCGCCCAGATGCGACCGCTGTCGGTCAACGCGAGATCATTGACGTAGTTGTCAAAGCCGGTCCCGGTATCGAAGTTGAAGTCACGATTGCCCGCCGCGTCCAGGCGGATGAGACGGCCCGCGGTTTGCCCGGCGGCGCTGCTCACATAGCCCCCGATATAAATATCGCCTGCGGGGCTTTCGGCAAAAGCACGAACAGCACCCACAATATTACCACCGACCGGGAAGGGACTGATGGTGGCACCTGTGTCGGCGGCCAGACGAATCGCGCCGCCGCCATAGGAGCTGGCGGCGAGCAGATCGCCGTTGGCGAGCTGAAAGGCATCGCTGGTGTAGAAGAAACCGGTGTTGTAATCGATCGTGGTATCCTGCGCTCCGGACGCATCGGTGCGGGTAATGTATTCATCTCCAGTGCCGCCCCAAGCACCGAACCACCCGCTGAAGATCAGCTTGCCATCAGCCTGTGGAAAGACGCGATAGATCCAATTACTCGCGCCGGAGGTGAAGCTGCTGTTATAGGAGCCATCATCGTTGAGACGGACGGCGTAGTCGGCAGTGGGCTCACCACCGAAGTCAGTAAAGGAGCCCACGGCGATGATCGTGCCGCCGACTTCCTCTGCAATATCGAAAGCTCCGAAATACGAGCCGACCAGACCAGTCGGGTTGAACACCGTGTCGAGGCTGAGGTCGGCATTGAGACGGGCGAGCTTCCCGCGGGCACTGTTGCCGATATTGTTAAACCCGCCCGCGAGCAGAATTTTGCCGTCTGCCTGTAGGCGCAACGATTCGATTGAGCCATCGGCGGAGAGTCCTGTCACGGGAATGACGGCTCCGGTCTCGTCGACCACGGCGAGGCGGGCACCGGAGGTATTCACACCATCGCTGATCGATGCGAAATTACCACCGACCAGCACGCGTCCGTTCGGCAGGGGCAGCACTTGGTTGACTGGACCACCGGTGACTGTGGGCGGCGTAAAGCCCGGTGCAATCGCCGCGGCGTTGGCCAACACCTCAACTTCGATGCCGGCGCTGGGGGTGTCATCAATACTGTTGCTCACCACCACGGTATAGCTGCCTGCATCGGCTTCGGAGAGAGGGGCAATGCTCAGCGTGGCCGCAGTCTGCGTCGGCAACAGAGTGCCGTCGCGATACCATTGATAGCTGAGCGTGCCGGCGCCGAGGGCCTCGACTTCCAAGGTGAGCGAACTGCCCTCCAGCAGGCTGACATCCTCGGAGAGACTCAAAATCTGCGGAGCGCCCAAGACGATGACTTGCGCGATCTCGCTGGTGCGGGTGCCGGCTTCGTTACTCACGACCACCGTGTAGTCGCCGTTGTCCAAATCATCGACCGCGCTGAGCACCAGGCTGGCGCTTTGACTACCGGCAATGCCTGCGCCATCGACCAGCGGATCACCATCGTGGAACCATTGGTAGCTCAGGGCCGAGGTGCCGACCGCTGCAACGGTCAGGGTAACGTCCTCGCCGGGATCAACTACCGTGAGCGCGGCGGGCTGGACAGTCAGAGCCAGCGGGATGGGATCACCATTGAGCAGCGCAAGATAGCTGACGGCGCTGCCGTTGTAGCTGGTAAAGTTACCGCCGACCCAGACTTTGCCATCCAGGCGAATCGCGAGATCTTTGACGGAATTATTGAAACCGGTGCCGTCAGCAAAGGAAGGATCGACCGTGCCGTTCGAGAGATAGCGCACGGTCCGGCCGCTGCCAGAGCCACCGGCGGCGATGTACTTTCCGTTGATTTGAGCGGCTATCTCGGTGGCATTGTAGAGCGAAGCAGATTGATCGGTGCTGCCATCGGGATTGATTTTGAGCACCTGACCGTTTCCGGCGAAGAGATAGTCCCCGTCGGGCGCGAGGTCGATCGCATCCACCCGGGTGCGCCCGGATGAATAGGTGAAGCTCTGGCCCACCAGGTTGGCATCATACTTGTAGACCTTTTGCCGCGAGGATGATGTGGTGCTGGCCGTGACCAGAGCGCCCCCATCGGGGAGTGCTTTGATTGCTCCGATCGTTTGCGAGTCGTTTTTCGACATAGCCCCCGCGTAGCTGCCGTCGGCGTTGGCCACCGCAGCGCTGTAGGCACCGATGTATTGATTATTCCATGAGGTAAAGCTGCCTCCGAATACGATGCGTCCGTCGCTAAGAATATCGACTGCATTGGCGGCGCCAGTGGTGCCGGCAGCAATGTTGCTGGCAAAGTCGGTGTCGAGTGAGCCGTCGGCATTGAGACGGGCCATGCCGCGCAGGCTTTCGCCGCCGACGGTGTAAAAAGAGCCGACGATCACGACCTTTCCGTCGTCTTGCAAAGCGACGTCATGGACGGAACCGCTCGCGATCGCGGCTGGCACGAAATTGGTATCGAGATTGCCACTGGCATCGACTTTGGCCACATAGTCGATCGCCGTATGGCCGCCCACATCGGTGAACCCGCCGACGATGATCACACTGCCATCGGGCGCGACATCGAGCGCAACGACGCCGCTGTTAAGGGTAATACCGGTGTATCCACTCACCAGCGCGGCCGGATCGGGGATGATGGTGAGCGACACTTCATCGGAATCGAGGCTGCCGTAGTCGTTGCTGATGCGCACGCTGTAGCTGCCTTCATTCGCCTCGGCAACCGAGGGGATGCTATAAGTGGCATCGGTCGCGGAGGCAATCGGTTGTCCATTGAAATACCATTGATAGCTCATGGTGCTGGGGCTGGTCGCCGTGACGCTGAGCGTGGCGGACTGACCGAGCACAGCAAATGTATCGACAGGCGGCTCAGTGATCTGCGCGAGGGAATCATCGTCGTAGAGAGTCACGGTCAACGTGTCAGAGACGAGGCTGCCTCCGGTAACTTCGGAGAGTTGCAGGCTAAAGTTTTCATCGCCTTCAATCGCCGCATCATCGACTAGCGTAATGCTCACAGTCTTCGAGCTGGCATCGCCCGCGGCCCAGCTAATAGTTTGATCGATCGCGGCAAAATCGGCGGGCGAGACGGCTGTGCCATCCACACTACGGACACGGACGGAAGCGGCCTGCGTGTGATCGCCGTAACGAACGAGCTCCAGGCTGAGTGCGCCTTCGTCTTCAAAGAGAGCCGCGCCGCTCAGCGCAAAACCGATTTCCGGGCGCTCGACCAGCAGGCGGGCAAATCCGGCCGCACTCACGCCATTCCAGCTGGTGAAGGAGCCGGACACCAAGATACGCCCCTGATCATCGACCTGGGCATTCGTCACATAGCCGTTCGGTCCGGCACCACCGGGGAAGTTGTCATCGACTGTGCCGTCGAACGAAAAGAGCGCGAGGCCGGGCAAATCAATCGAATCGAAAACGGTCGGCCCGGTCAGCAACAAGCGTCCGCGATAGGGCTGAATGGAAGTGAGCGTACCAGTGAAACTGTGCGTTTCCAAGAGAGCACCGTCCTCCAGATTGTGGATGGTCAACAAATTGCCATGAATCGCCGCAAAGCGGTCGTTTCCAATCAGGGCAAAGCCGGTCACGTTTTGACTGGTCGTGAAATGCGGGAAGTCGGCAGCGAAGCTGCCATCGGGCAGCACGCGTCGGATGCCACGCACGAAGCCGCCGTATCCACCCGCGACATAACCAATCAGCATAGAACCGTCGGGCAACTCAGTCAGCGCGGAAAAATCACTGTAGGTGCTATAATTAAACGCCGTGCTAAAACTCGGATCGGCGGAGCCATCGGCGAGTAGACGGAAGAGGCGGTTGCCCTGATTACTACTATTCACGAGGGCATACACCGTTCCGCTGTCGCCGACGTGCACGCCGCTGAGACCGTTGAAGTAGCCGGTGTATTCGTTGACCGGAAAACTACCGTCGTTGAAGAAGGGCACAAAGCTGGTATCGAGTGTGCCGTCAGCATTCATCCTAGCCAAGCGGCGTCGAACGGTGCCGTTGATCTCGGAGAAGAATCCAGTCACTATAAACTGCCCGTTCGGCAAGGCGATGGGCGAAGGATAAACCGAACTGGAAGAAATATTGCCCTCCGGCGTCGTGCTCACTGAAAAACCGGGATCAACCGTAAAAGTGCCGTCGAGTTTGCGCAAGGTGTAGCCAGCGAAGGAGCTTCCATCGAGCATCAACATCGAGCCGTCGGCGAGAAGAGTGAATGGCCCCGGAGTGGTGACACCGCTTAGGGCAACGCCAGATTCAGGCACGGCGGCAGGTGGGTTGACGGTTAAGGTCGCTGCGGCGCTCGGGGTCGAGCCCGCTGCTGTGGTCACGATGACGTTGTAATCAGCTGCAGATCCCAAGTTCGTGGCTGCGATCGTATACACCGCCGAAGTCGCCCCCGGGATGTCGACGCCGCTTTTCTGCCATTGAAAACTGGGGGCGACAGCACTGGAAACGGCAACTGAGAAACGGGCGGGCTCGCCTTCTTTGACTGTCAGCGCTGCGGGTGGGGTGACGATCACGGGCAAAGAGTCGTCGTCACGGATGGTGACTGTAACCGAAGATGGGGCGCTCAGCGTCGCGCCGCTGGCGGAGGATAGATTGACGGAAAAAGTCTCATCCGACTCCACGTTAACATCATCGATCAGCGAGACGGTGAAAGATTGCACGCCTCCGACGCCAGCCGGCCAATTCAGTGTGCCGGAGCTTGCGGTGAAGTCAGCGGCATTGGCGCTACCAGCTGCGGTGGCATAACTGACGGATGCAGCCGCCGACAAATCGCCGCTGCGGGTGACGGAGAGGATGACGGAACCTGCGGACTCTGCTGAAGCGATCTGTGTGTAGGTCCAAGCTAAGCTGGAGGGCACGACATCGCCCTCAAAGCCGACCAGTTTAATCGTAGGCACGCCGTTGACTTCCGTGCCGCCACTGCCGGCGTAGATCTTCCCGTTGAAGCCGGTGGTAAAGGTATTGAAGAAACTGGTGCCCGAGTCTGTGCCCTCGGCTCGGAAGTTGGAATCAATCGCTCCCGTGGAGGTGATACGAACCAGGACCCCCAATGGCGCCTCGCCGGAAGCATCGGGAATGGTTAGCAGGTAGCGCCCGGCGGCGTCGCGTTGCAAGGGGCGAGCAGTGGTTCGGGTGATCGACGGATCGAGGTTAAAGGACGAATCCAGCGAGCCATCCGACTGCAAGCGAACGACAAAGCTCTGTGTTTGATAGTTGTCTGTGTGTCCGAGCACCACCAGGCGCCCGTCGGGCTCTAGTTCCAGCCCAGTAATCGATAACGTATTCGCTGGCACTGCGGCATTGAATGTAGTGTCGAGGCGACCGTTTGGAAAGAGCCGGGCGACCACAGGGATGGTGGTCTGCGGGTAACTGTATCCATACTGAAACGAGCCCGCGACATAGATTTTGCCGGAAGGATCGATCGTGGCTTCACGGAAAAAACCGGAAAGATTGGGAGCACCGGCAGGGACGCCAAACTCGGCCGGATCCAGCCCGAAGCTGGTGTCGAGCGAGCCGTTTGGGTGGAGCCGTGCGATGCCGTAGCAAGTGGTGTAAGGATCTCCCTCGCTATCACGAAAGCCACCGAAACCACCGACTGCATAAATGCTGTCATCAGGGCCGATGGTGATGTCCTCGATGTAGTTAAAGCCACTGCTGGGAGCCGTGCCATTGGTTTGAAAAGTGGTGTCAATGCTGCCGTCCGCATTAAAGCGCACAATGCTCTTTGAGCGAAACTCTACAGTGGGCGCGAGCTTGGTGCCGTCGCGAACGCCCTGCATCACCCCAGCGGCGATAATTTTGCCGTCGGACTGCAGCCCGAGCGCATGCGTCTCGGACCAGCCGGCGTCATCATAGAAAATGCCGGAGTCCGAGCCGGTCGGTTCGTTGTCGGCAAAGAAATAGGAGTCGACCGTCCCGTCAGGATTGAAGCGCGTCAGGGCAGTGCGGCGGGTAGTGCCGCCGAAATTCCCCACCATTTCATTCGAGCCAAAAAGGACCTTGCCGTCCGGCTGCACCAGCACAGATGACACGCCCCCCGTCTCAGCTGGATCAAAGACATGCCCCGCTGATGCGGCGAAGATGGGATCGACCGTGTCCGGTGCCGCTTGCAGCGCAGTGGTCGGGAGCGACGCAGTCGCGAATAGAGATACGGCCGTGAAGAGGGCGTTTCGTTGCATGGTAGTAGAATGTCGTGTGGTAGTCGTGTCGCAATGCGGACCCAGCTAAGCCGTTGCTAGTGGCCGCTGTGATTTCGCCAGAAAGAAAAGAATCCTTGACGCTTATGGACGAAATGAGCGTAAGCCTTGATCATATCTTTTCTCTCGAAATCAGGCTATCCCCTGAACAGAGGATTTTCAGCTAGTTATCCGCGCATGGCTTCTTCCCAGACCTTACCACGACGACAAGTTCCACCGCTGACGCTATTGACCGGAGCCCTGGCTCTGGGAATCGCGGTGATGCTGCTCGTCACTCTACTGGCTCATCAACAGCCCTGGCTGGGATTAAAACTGGCCCCGAGCGACACGGGCAGCGGCGTGCAGGCGCGCGCCAGCAAGGGCCCCGCGGCCGACATCCCCCCGGCACCATTCTGGTCCGGGCCGAAACCGAGGAAGATCAGCTGGAACTCAGCGCCTTCGACCTCACGGTCGAGCCGGACGGGGCCATGGGCGACTATGCCAACTATCGGCGCTTTCTGGAGCGGCAGGAGCGGCTGGCCCGCATGCAGGCCGCGCCCGCGCTCAGCTTCATCGCGGCGGACGGGCAGCGCTTTATCGTGCAACCTGATCCCGCTGGCCGGCCCTTACTGGATCTGCCCGCCGACTTTTGGGTGCAATGCCTGGTCGGCTTAGTGGCCTGGCTAGTCTCCGCGGCGGTGTTTGCCTTTCGGCCCGGCGAGGCCAGCGCGCGCTATCTATTATTGAGCGGAGCGGCCACCCTGCTTTTCGCGCCGGCGGCGGCGACCTACACCACGCGTGAACTGGCGGTACCCGGCACCCTGCTGCAATGGGCCAGCGATCTTAATTTCCTCGGCGGCAGTCTCTTTGCCGCCAGCTTCGTCGCCTTGCTGCTGGTCTATCCCCGCCGCATTGCCCCACGCTGGGTCGGCCCCTCGGTGGTGGCGCTCTTTGTGCTTTGGTTTGTGGCCCAGCAGATCGGCCTCTTTGAGTCGATGACCTTTGCCCGCCGCTTCCTGGTCTTGCTCGGGGTGCTGGCGACCTTTGTGCTGGCCGGCGCGCATTGGCGCATCAGTGGACGCCATCCGCTGGAACGCGCCAAGCTGCAGTGGTTTTTGCTCTCCTGGGTGGTCGGCACCAGTGTGTTCTGCTTTTTCATCTTACTGCCGCAAAGCTTCGGTATCGATACCTCCCCCATCCAGGGCTACGCCTTTCTGCTCTTCCTACTGGTCTATGGCGGACTGGCGTTGGGGATCTTGCGCTACCGTCTATTCGATCTGGGTGAGTGGTGGCGGCGCGTCATGGCCTGGGCGCTCGCGGTGCTGCTCCTAGTGGTGATGGATCTGTTTTTTGTCTATGGCCTGCAATTCTCCACCGGCACCTCACTGGCCGTCGCTTTACTGATTTGCGGGCTTGTTTGGCTCCCCGCACGGGCTTGGCTGTGGCAACGATTCGCGCCCCGCAATTCGCAGGACACCTTTGACCTGTTTCAACGCGTGGTGGACGTGGCACTGGCCCCACCAGGCACCAAAAACGAGGTCGATCGCTGGCGTGCAGTCATTCACTCCGTCTTTGAACCCTTGGAAATGACTCAAGCGACCGGCCAGCCACAGACGCAGGTGCAGCTACAGGACGATGGTCTGACCATGGTCCTGCCCCCCGTCGGCCGACTCCCCGGACTGGAACTGCGCTACGCACGTGGCGGACGTGCGCTCTTCCACCCCCGCGACGCCGCACAGGCCAACGAACTCGTCTCGATGCTGGAGCATGCACTCGCCAGCTTGGCCGCCTACGAAAAAGGCGTCGCCGAGGAGCGCACACGGATCGCACGCGACATGCACGACAATATCGGCGCCCAACTACTCAGCGCACTGCACAGCTCGGAAAACGCCACCAAAGACGCCCGCATTCGCGATTCACTCTCCGACCTGCGGGCCGTCATCAATCAATCCTCAGAATGCGCCGAGACACTGGCCACCACCCTGGCCGAACTCAGACTCGAAACCGCCGAACGCCTGGAAGCGGTCGGCATTGAGTTTAAATGGTCCGCCCCCGATCAGCTGCCGGCAGTCAGCTCGCATCAACTCAGCCATGCCCTGCGCTCGATCCTACGCGAGGCTGTGAGTAATGCGATACGCCACGCCCAGCCCACGCAGGTGGCCATCCAGCTGACGGCTACAGACAATCAACTGCAGCTAGAAATTCGCGACAATGGCAAGGGCTTCGATCCCGCGACCTCTCCCGCAGGCAATGGACTGGGCAACATCCAGGCACGCATCGACGCACTTGACGGCAGTTTCAAATTGAGCAGCCTAGAGGGAACTACCTATTTACGCATAGAGATTCCCTGCAACGCTTCGCCCTCCTAGAAATGAACAGCTGCCTCATCATCGAAGACCAGGCCGACAATCGCCGTTGGCTCAACGCGATCGTGAGCCAAGCATTCCCCCACTGTCAGATCACAGAAGCCCCCGATTTAAAAAGCAGCCGAGCAGCCACCGCAAAAGCCGAGTTCGACCTCGCCCTGATCGACCTGTCCTTGCCCGATGGCTCCGGCCTGGACGCCCTGCGAGCCATCCAACGCAGCAGCCCACAAACCATTTGCGTGATCATCACCATCATGGGCGACGACGCCCTCATCGTCGCCGCCCTCTCCGCAGGCGCGCAGGGATATTTGCTCAAAGAGCACCCCGCCGAGCAACTGAGTCGACAGCTGCGCGAGCTCAGCACAGGCGTTCCCGCGCTCTCGCCCTCAATCGCCAAGCGCATCATGGAGCACTTTCAGCGCACCGGCCCCATCGAAGCCGACCACGAGCTCTTAACCGAGCGCGAGAAAGAAACCCTCGTACTCATTTCCCGCGGATACCGCAACAGCGAGGTCGCCAGCCAGCTAGGGATCGCGCCCACCACCGTAGCCAGCCACATCAAAGCGATTTACCGCAAGCTCGGCATCTCCACCCGCGCCGAAGCCTCATGGTACGCCACCCGACTCGGGTTGTAGATCTTTCACACGTATTTCAATGGCAGCAACCCTTCACATCACCAGCGGCGACTGCGCCGGTCAGTTACTCACACAAGCACAACTGCCGGGCGAGGTTTTTGTCTGGCACGACATTCTCTACGACGGCCCCCGCAATCCGGGCTGGCCGAGTGAGGCGACTTTACGAGCACGCGCCGTTTTCCTCGAGCAAAGCACGGGCGGCGGCCTGGACCAGGCATACGTGCTGGAAACACTCCAGGACCAATACCGCAAACTGAGCGAAATGCTCGCCGACACACAGATTGTGCTGTGGTTCGATGCCTGCCTATTCGATCAATCGATGCTGTGCCACATTCTCACCTGCCTACAACATTTGAAGCGCTCGCAAGTCGAGCTCATTTGCATCGACGCCCATCCCCGAATCGAACGCTACAATGGCCTCGGCCAACTACAGCCCAGCGAGCTGGCCGCCAGCTACCCCACACGACAGCCCGTCAGCCCCGAACAATTTGAATTTGCCTGCCAAGTCGACCGCGCCTTCGCCGAGCAAGACCTCGCCGCATTCCAAGCGCTAGCCGCTCAATCACAGGCCCCCATCCAATGGATTCCCGCGGCAGTCACGCGCTGGCTGCAAGAACACAGCTACGCCGACAGCGAGTTCGGACGACTCGAATACCACACCCTCGCTGCCCTCCGCGCCGGCCATCACAGTCCAGCCGAAATTTTCATCGCCGTCGCGCAGGCCGACACGCCCCCACAATACTGGGGCGACACCACCCTCTGGGCAAAGATCAACGGCCTCGCCGAGCGCACACCGCCCCTGGTTCGCATCGAAGGTCCCAGCCCACGCCTCCCACAATGGCAAAGCAAGCATCCACTCGCAGAATACCGCGTGAACATGGTGGATTGAAGCAGCGAGGAACACAGATCCTTTTCTGGAACTGGTATCCATCAGGTAACTACAATACTTAACCGTGAATGGACGTGAATGGACGTGAATCCAAGCCACCGCTATGCTGAGACCTGAAAGCCCAGTGCACTGCTAGTTGAGTCGCGGATTCTTTTTGTCGGGGGCAGCTCAATGCATAGCTGAAAGCGACGCAGGGGTGACGACCGCCGTTGGATCGGCCACGTAGGGGATTCTATCGTTTTTGTGACTATGTTTGTGGTTGGTTTGTCTTGATTGGTTTTGTTATTTTCCTCACATATTATCATAATACTGAATTATTTGTTTATGGAGGTTAGTTATGGGGGTCCTTAAAGGTTGGTTTGGTGAAAAAATGGCTTCAGTTGGGATGTGGGCTTTCTTGGATAGCAGGGTTTATTTGCGTATTCATGATTTGATCGTCCCAACGCGTAGCGGTACAACTCAAATAGATCACATATTGGTTTCTTGCTATGGTATATTTGTGGTGGAAACCAAGAATTATAATGGCTGGATTTTTGGTGATCCCAAGCAAGCTCGCTGGACTCAAGTGCTATATGGTAAGAAGCATTCTTTTCAGAATCCTCTTAGGCAAAATTATCGACACATAAAATGCCTATCGGAGTGTTTGGGGCTTAGTGAGAATTATTTTCATTCGATTATCTTTTTTATAGGGGATGCTGTATTTAAAACTTCGATGCCGCCAAATGTTGTTAATGAACGGCTTGCGAGACATATAGGCAGCTATCGAGAATTAATGCTTTCTTCTGATGAGGTGTCTTCAGTGTATCGACGTCTTCAAGAGTTAAAGGCGACACCAACTCTGACACGCAGCACACACATGAATTCCCTGAAGGCTCGTCATAAATCAAATACGACCTGTCCTAACTGCGGAGCTCCTTTGGTGACTCGCACGGCTCGAAGAGGAGCGAATGCAGGCAATCAGTTTCTTGGGTGTAGTCAGTATCCTAAATGTCGTTTTACTCGAACACTTTGATAGCCATGCTCTGTTTAATCTTTGGATCTACTACCAGTGAACCAAAATTATATGAATCGTAATGGCTGACATAGTTTCCGAAGCCCCGCGCTACATTATAACCGCAGATGGACGCAGATGGACGCAGATGGACGCAGATTTGTACAGATGCCACCGATATCACCAAGGAGCGCTCAGAGGATTTGTTTCGCGATTATTCGGTCGATGGGCTGTAGGTGCTGGAACTTTGAGATAGTATATTAAATAAATACGCAGGGTATTTGGAAACCTTTCGCGAGGACGACCTAATTGTTCTTAGTGGCTCTGGGGTCTATCCACTCGGAAGTTTGGCGTGCGATGATTTTTATTTTTCGTTTGTATCCATAAATACACTGCGAGGCGGCCTGACTTTAATGCATCGCGGTCGCTATGGGCGCATACGCGGATTCGCTAGGGGCTTCTTCCTCGAACAGATAACTTTTCAGGTATTCCTCGCTGTAGCTCATTCGGGCCGGGACACGTAGTAGACTGACTCCGGCATCGCGCATTGCCCGGTCATTGTATTGGTCGGCCTCTTTGCTTTTCTTTTTTTGGTGGCTCTTGTCGTCGAGCTCGATGCAGGTTAATACTTTAAGTGTAGTTGGGTCACAAATGACGAAGTCTATATGGCGCGATTTGATACGTCCTCTCAAGCTTTGCTTTTCACGATACTCCAGCTCTTTGGGGACTTCAATGATATCCTCCATACGGACTTTAGCGAACAGATGCCAATGTGGTTCGACCAAGGGTTGCAGCACTTTAAAGAACGCGTGTTCGTTCGGCGTCAGCAGACTTTTGCACGCTTGGTAGGGCAGCTTCGTTTCTTGATTCGTATCTAGTTTTGCTTTGGAGGAAGCTTGGTTCTTCGTGCCTGGTTTCGACATTAAGCTGCGCGCCAGTCCCAAACCAAAAAATAAAACAGCGAAAAGGCCAATGATGGCGTAAATTAAAAGATCCATGACAAAATCAAAGTGAGTGAGTTCTGGTGTATCAATACCAGAAATGGAGAAATTCGTTATAGTCGCTCACCTCAATTCTGACTGAGGGCTTGTTGGACGTTGGGGTTCATGAAATGAAGTTTTCTAGACTGAAATTCGAGTTCGTTGGTTCGTCGAGCGCGCCCGTTTTTTTGAAGTGTTCGTAGGACTCCTCAAAAGAGCGAAACGGCATACGGCTGTTAAAATCCATCAACTTATGTGCGAACGCCACGTAGGGATTGGCATTGCCGTTCAGCGTAAGGGCTTCGAGCACGCTTATATAATCATTGCGTAGCGAGGTGGGGATGATCAGTCGCATCTGCTGCGCATTCTCTAGCACGGCATTCATTCCTAGTCTTGAGATACGTCCATTGCCGTCTTTGAATGGGTGCACCTCTGCGACGACAAAAAGTATGTAGAATGCTCTCGATGCTGCCGACTTCAGCTCGCGACTGGCCAACCATCCGCGTGCGAGTGTTTCGCGCACCAGTTCCGGTTTCACAAATGTGCGTGAGCCGACTTCATTATTTTTCGTCTTAAAGACGCCTGGCTCTACATCATGACGAGTCGCCATCATACGGGCGTGCCTTCGAATGATCAGGTTCATATAGTCGTCTGGATTGTTCGCGACGCTTCCACTGATATTCGGATCCACGATCAGTCGATAGGTTTCTTTCACGTCGTGCGCATCTTCCGGACGCTTCTTTTCCAGGTGAATGGCATTTGCGGTTTCTTTAACCAACTCTTGCGCTTCTTCGACTGAGAATTTGGTGCCCTCAATGAAGTTCGAGAAATAAGCCTCCCAGAATGCCCGATTCGGATGTTCCGCTACCGGCGGCGCGGGCAGATCGGGGAAGGGTTCGCTCGCCAAGCGTGTGTGCAGTTCAGCAAATAGGGCGATACGATCCGGATCATAAGGTTTCCCCCGGGCACGTGAACTAGCTAACTCGCTCACCAATTGATGGCTGGATGGTTTGCCACGTAATGCGGCAATAAACTGTTTGAAACAGTCGAGCTCTCGTTGCCAGCCCAGTTCGTTCGCGAGTTGTTGCACTTTAGCTTCAAGCTGTGGAAGCCAGTCGGGGCCGACGAGCCGTTGTTGTCGATCAAACCAGTTTTCGAGCTCCTGACCAGAGAATGTCTTGGACTCATCATTTGCCCGAGCTCGCGCAATTTGAAAATTCTCTAGCACAGCTCGCTCCTCGCATGCACTGTATACTACCAGCCCATCGCCTAGTGGTGTGCGTATGTCGTTCGCTTGAGGCTCTGGACCATTCCAAATGCGGATTTCCAAACCCGGGAGTTTGCGAGGCGGCACGCCTTTTCGGGGAACGCTCAAGTGTAATTTGCCGCCTGGCGAGACGCTGCCACCCTCCAATGCTGAGCGGTGACTGATCACTGCATCGGGATAAAAGTGAGCCGCGATCATCAGTCGGTTGCGTTGAACAATCGTCTCTGCAGGACTTTTTAAGTCGTCTGTGTAGAGTTTTGAAGCGAGTTTTCGTAAATGACCCGCTTTCAGCTCACGCGAGATTTCGGCAGAGCGTTGTGGATTCGAGGTGCCGAATAGGAGAGCCATAAGAAAAAAGATGTATTAAGCCTTAAAATCTACGCGATCTGTAGGTATTTTAAGAATTAAACGTTCTTTCTGTTGAATTTTCAAGAATTAGATTTTTGTGCGTATGAATCGTGCGCGCGGAAAAAAGGAGAATTAAAGCCGGCCAGTCGTTGAATTTGTTGATTTTTCGAGAGTTAAACGGGAAAATGGTGGATTTTTTAAGAATTAGATTGCGGGTTCATTTTGTTGGGGCGTCACTTGCTGCGGCCTGCATAGCTGGAAGCGACGCATGGGCATGGGGCGAACATCGAACGCCCAACATCGAACATCGAATGGGAGATTGGCGATCCCGGGGAAAGCCCCCGCACTTTTATCGTAGCCTCGATCCTCTGGATCGGGGAGTGTCGTCGCGGCCCGTGCCACCGCAGCCAATGCGGAGATTGGCGATCCCGGGGAAAGCCCGCGCACTCTTTCGTAGCCTCGATCCTCTGGATCGGGGAGCGTCGTCGCGGCCCGTGCCACCGCAGCCAATGCGGAGATTGGCGATCCCGGGGAAAGCCCCCGCACTTTTATCGTAGCCTCGATCCTCTGGATCGGGGAGCGTCGTCGCGGCCGGTGCCACCGCAGCCAATGCGGAGATTGGCGATCCCGGGGAAAGCCCCCGCACTCTTTCGTAGCCTCGATCCTCTGGATCGGGGAGCGTCGTCGCGGCCCATGCCACCGCAGCCAATGCGGAGATTGGCGATCCCGGGGAAAGCTCCTGCACTCTTTCGTAGCCTCGATCCTCTGGATCGGGGAGCGTCGTCGCGGCCCGTGCCACCGCAGCCAATGCGGAGATTGGCGATCCCGGGAATCTGGGCGCTCTCTCGCGGCAGATCCAAAAAGTCCATACTTCCTGCTTTTCTTTCGTTAGCGGAACCTCATTGTTTGGATCGTGAAGTTTCCTGATTGTTCTTGCCGGTTGTGAGGTTGTCCGGTCTCAGATGGTTATGAAATTAGATTATATTGAAAACAATGCTTCGCCGGCGGTTAAAGGCTGTTGAAGACATTCTTTCGGTGCCAATGGAGCCTTACCTCTGCCGGGCGTAGTTGGGATTCTTGGTTAAAATAGGCGGCTTGCTGATGCCGTTTGCGCAGCCAATCCGTTTCGGGGCCCCATTCGGTAAAGATCTCGTCGGCGACGATCACTCGCTGCTGCTCGTCGAGTGTCCATAGGCCTTTGTCAAACATCCAGTGTGCATCGCGTGTCAACGCGAGGCCATTGTCGGGAGAGTTGTTTCTGCTCTTGGAAAAGGCGTGTATGTCGTCCAGAAACCTTGCGAGCGCAAATAGTGAAAGGGTTGATCCTTAATTCAGAAGTCAGAGTTCAGAGAACAGAAGCCAGTCACTGTGAATCAGTTAGTTATGAAAATCACGGCATGCGCCATTTTGGCGAGACAGGAAGTGCCATAACTGATTGATATTCATCTCTGGCCTCTGACATCTGTCTTCTGACTACTCTTTCTAGGTTGATCCAATCCTGGCAGACCACCCTAACGTGCTTGAACGATCGCCCAATACGCATCAAAGCGTAATCTTAGTCCGGGAGTTTTTTCTAAGTGCGAAGAGCGGATTTCACCCGATTCGGTCATATCCAAAATGGATAATAACAGCAGTGGCTTGTGGAGTGCATAGTTGCCATTTCCGCGACTGTGCGGGTTTAACTTCGTGTAGGGGAGCATGTGTTAGAAATTGCCTTTTTTGCGGTGAAATTCGAGATAGGCTTTTTGGGGCAAGTAAGATTGTGGCAGAGTAATCGCATCACCTTCCTTGCTGATAAAATAGGTCTGCACACTTTCACTGCTGTAGTGTTCCTTGATTTCCTTTGAGATAATGACCCGGTAGTCGTCGTCCAAGCTGATCAAGTGCCTATCAAAGGCCGCGTCGTAGGTCGCGGAGAGGCAGAGCCCGTTGCGTGGATCGAGTCTGATCTTTTTGCCTTGGGGATCGGCCCAGCCTACGATGTGACTGGCGCGGTTCACGGTAGGAATGTCGAGTCCGGTGACACAGCAGGTAGAATTGTAATTCTTAAAGACGATGTCGCTAAATGTTCTTTGATCTAAGCGAGTCTTTACGGATCGCACCACATCTTTGCCTTCCTTTGGATTTAGGCCATCGAGTAGCCATTTCGGGTAGTTCAGTTTTCGTTCGAGCTTTGGGGCGAGTTCTGACTCATCGCCTGTATGCGATTCGAATGTTTCGAGTTGTTCCTGTTGATAATGTGATTCGACTAAAAATTCTTGCAGGCTCATCAGAGCAGCGGAGCAGTGACCTTTCTCTAAATAACTTGAAGATCCCGATATATACCAAGGCGTCTTGCTTCCGAGTTTCGCTTCGGTCAGCACGAACTCATAGAGCGCTTGTAAGCGTTCGACTGATTGAACACTCCAAATGTCCCGGCAATCCGAAAAGCTGTAAGCTTCGCGCTTTAGCATCTGTTCGAGTAGATCAAGTGCACGGAGGTATGAGGACGCCTTCCGACTTGTTTTCAGATTCCTTTCGTAAAGGTAGGCTTTGTAGGCGTCGCGGTGCATGATTGGGTTAGCTTTTAAAATGTGTGTCCCTATTTCCTCATTGATGCTGGTTTCCATCGAGCATGAGGATCCTCGTCGTTCTCGGGAGCTGCTCTGGTGGCTTCTAGAGCAGGCGTGGCTCCGACGTGAGCGGGTGGGGAACTCAATTTATCTGCCACCTGTGCGAATTCAGGTTCGGAATCAAATAGATAAGTCTTGATAGTGTTGTCACTATAGCTGCGTCGGGCGGGGATACGAATTAATGTGAGGCCGGCGGCTTTGAAGGCTTTGTCCTTAAAGGCGTCAGCTTTTTTCGCTTTGGCGGACTGATGGCTGCTATCATCGAGCTCGATACACATCTGGATTTTCAGAGTCTCCTTATCGCAGAGAACAAAATCGACGTGACGAGATTTAATTCGACTGCGGAAGCCGTATGTCTCCTTTTTCTCTAAGCCTGACCTTACGGTGATTAAGTCTTCTAGCCGGACTTTTGTGAAGATATGCCAGTGCCCGTTAATCACCGGTACTAAGGCGTTGAAGAATGTCAGCTCCGTAGGTGTCAGAATGCTCTCGCGGCGAATGTAAGGATGCACCTCTGGCTCTGATGATCCTTGAGTTCTTGACGCAACGCGCTGAGGGGCTGCATCTTTTGGAGTCGCCAGCGTAAAGAGAGGCAGAATGATTGATTTAAAAGTAATCGCGATAACAATGATGGCGATAATGATATAGAGTAAGATATCCATGGATTTAATGAGTGTGGAATGTGTAGACTTCTTAAACCGACCTAGCTTCTTCAAACAGCTCTGCGGGAATGGGGTGATCCAGCTCCCATGTCATTGAGATCGGTCGGTTGCCTTCATAGTTCAATAGTTCTTTTGCGCTTCCTAAGAAAATGAAAGGGGAGGTTTCGCGCTCTTGTCTTTTGTTGAGACGTGCAAAGAAAAGGATCGTGTAGCCTCGTTCTCTGAAGTGTATGTAGTTTTGTCCTGTCTTGCTGGACTGACTGGTATTCGACTGACTTTCCCAATGCAGTTTTGTCCGGCTGATGGGATAGTCTCTGTATTGCGTGGTGGGCGAAAAGTCGGATTCGTCTTTGTTGAAGGTGACGAGATGGACGTAAGTCTTGAGCGGTTCGATATGTATGACGCCTTGTCCGGTCGGGCCTGTTTTATCTATGCTGGATAAATCGAGTGCTGCTTTGATTTCTGCAGATCCATACTGTGCATGTAGTTTTAAGTCGCATGGGTACGGGAGTTGGATATTGCGAATACTTGCTGTGTGTTTTGATTGTTTCCATGCGGCGATTTCGGCGGCATCCGCAGCTACGCTTGGGTTCGATTGCCACTTACTAAAGGAGCCTTCTGCGCTATCGACGCCAACGTTTTCTCCTTTTTGACCCCACATAATGTAGTGCATCGCGGTCGCTTGCTGGCGGCCGTAGGTCTGTGTGGCTTCTTCGACTTTGGGGTCTTGGTTGAGCTTTTGGAAGTTGCTTAGTAAGTCAGGGTCGTTGCGTAGCACTAGTCTCGGCAATGCTTTGCGAGCAGTTTTTATATCTGGATCTCTGGGGGGCGCTTTTTGATGGGCAAGGGCTTTCCATTCGCTCCAAGTTTTTTTGGAGAGGACTTCAATGGGTGACAGCTCAGTTGCTTCGATGAAATTCCCGAAAGTGAGTGGTTTGGATTGTTCTTCGTCCCAAGTTTGAATCACTTCTGGAATGAATTGCTTGAGGTTATTTAAGACCTCTTTGATCTTTGAGAGGACTCGTTCGCGCGCAACTCGTTCGAGTTGAATGCTGCATCCTGGTGGCAAGTTGGGGAAGTCGTTCTCGATTTCCTTGTCTATACGCTGACGCTTGCGGGAAAGTAGCGCTGCGAATTTTGTATCCAGACGATATTTGCGGTGGGTTTGCCCGACGAAATCCAAAACTGTGAGGCAGTCTTTGTTGATCGCGTGTCGTAGTCCGCGTCCGAGTTGTTGCAAAAATACAGTGAGGCTTTCCGTCGGACGAAGAAATAGGACAAGATTGATTTCTGGTATGTCGACGCCTTCGCTTAGCACATCCACGGTAAATAGAAATGTCAGTCTCCCCTCGCGGAAGGCGCGAAGCCTTTCTGCCCGAATGTCTCGTGCGGTGCTTCCTAGCAAGACGGCCGATGGGATGCCTGCTTGGTTGAAGTGATCCGCCATGTATTGTGCATGCTTCACTCCAGCACAGAAACCAATGGCTCGAACATCACTCAGGTCGGGTTGATAGCGCTCGATCGCTTGAAGGACTGTGTCAACGCGAGTCTTCGCTCGTATATCATCGCCAGACAGGACGGCTTCTAGCTCACGTGAATCATAGCGTCCATTTGTCCAAAAACGATCGTCCGTTAGATCGATACTATCAGTCACCCCAAAGTAGTGAAAGGGGCATAGCAGCTTCTCTTCGAGTGCTTCGGACAGTCTAATTTCTGCGGCAAATCTATCGTCGAAATCGGGCAAGATCGAACTGCCATCCATGCGTTCGGGCGTCGCTGTTAATCCTAGCAATATTTGGGGATGTAGATGCTCGAATAGGGCGCGGTAGCTGTTGGCTGTTCCATGATGCGCTTCATCAACAATCACATACTCAAAGTGCTTGGTTCCATAGTTCTGCCATGGCTTTTTGTTATTTAAGCTTTGGACCGATGCGAACACGTGTGTCCACTCTGTGGGTTCGATCCCATCAACCAGTAATTCGCCAAAATTCTGATCTTTAAGAACGGTTCGAAAGCAGCCTAAGGCTGTTTCTAAAATCTCTTTCCGATGAACCACAAATAGCATAGGAGGCTTTGTATTCTTGGCCTCCGCGAACTGTTTATAATCGAGCGCCGAAATCACCGTTTTCCCTGTTCCAGTGGCGGCGACTACAAGATTTCTTGAGGAGCCTGCTTCGCGTGCGATGGCCAATGCTTCGAGGATGCGCTGTTGAAATGGTTTTGGGGTGATGTCCGCGAAGAATTGTGGGCCTGCATTTTTACGTAGCTTGTAGTCGTTGATTGCTTTGCGGAAGCGCACGAATTCTTTCTCTTCATATACCTCAAACTCGTTGCTTTCCCAATAGGTTGCAAACTCGGCAACGAAGCGCGACAGGATGTGGGGCATGTCTTGCGCAGTCACTTTGACGGTCCACTCTAGACCTTGCGTCATTGCTGCATGTGACATGTTCGCGGAGCCAATATACGCCGTCGAATAGCCTGAGTTACGAATGAAATGATACGCTTTGGCGTGAAGCCGTGTGCCGCCAGTGTCGTAAGATAAACGGACATCTACATTTGGTAGTTTCGAGAGCCATTCTAATGCAACCGGATCGCTCGCGCCCATATAACTCGTGGATAGAATCCGAATAGGAATCTTACGTTGTGCGAGTCGCTCAAAGCTTGGTATGAGCAGGCGCAGGCCTGACCATTTGATAAAGGAGACCAGGATGTCGACACGGTCCGCAGTTGCCATTTCAGCGCGCAGTTCGTGTTCAAGTGCTGGATCGTTACCAAGCCCTGTAAGTAGTGCACTCGTCGACAGAGGCGTCTGAGGACGGGGGAGGGCGGTTTTGCTATGATTAACCTCAGTTAAGAGATTCTTGCTATCAGAGAGCAGTCGGTTCCTCTCGATGTATTCTAGGCCGTCCGTTGCGGCTAGCAGTTCAATGATTTGATTTAGCAGTGGAATGCGTGCTTCGGCTTTAGTGCTACGAAGTGCCTGCTGTAATAGTTGTGCGATGAATTGGGCGTAAGTATGTGGCGCCGCTTCATCATCAATTTTTCGTAGAATCGAGATAAGCTCTGGATTCGAACCCAGTGCATCACTTAGCTCTGTATCCAGTAGACGTTCGTATATTCCAACTTCTAGTTCACTCATTTCGATAATTCGGATTTTTGCAGCATCTCAATAATCGGTAGATCAGCCGGTGCCCACTGCAGTTGGTCCCACTCATCCAATGCGATCCATCGTGCTGCCGCATGCGCTTGCAATTCGCCTAACAGCGGTCGTGTGTTTACTTTTGAAAGGAATGGTATCAACTGAATCGTGCCAAAGTCATATACGTGTGTCACCGCAGGCAGGCGTGTGAGTGCTCCGAGTTCGATTCCGAGTTCCTCAACAATCTCACGTCGGAGTGCCTCTTCTGCCGATTCGCCTGTGTCGATTTTTCCACCCGGAAATTCCCACAGAAGCCCAAGTGGTTTATCTTCGGCTCGCTGCGTTGCCAGGATCTGGTTGTCCTGGTCCATGGCGACGAGACAGACCACCTCGATGACTTTATGTGTTGGAGCTGAGTGATGGTTCGCCATGGTGAAGGGTTTTGATTGATAAATCTGTGGTTTGAATGAGGAGGCTATGTTTTGCGCAATGCAAAGATAACAATATGACGCTATTCTGGCTCCTAAAAATCGATTGAAATGCTTTCTTCTCCTGGAAGGTCGGCGATGATATCTCGACCTTGCTCGATCCATTCTGGGTAGAGTTCATCTGATACAGATTTCAATTCCTTAATATAAGCATTTTGTCCGATGAGTTTGGAAGCCTCCACTTTGGTAACTCCATGCTCTAAGAAATATTGGTCAGCAGCAGAGGCCAATTGTCTAAGGTTATTCAATATAGCTTTCTTGATAGAAGTTTCACGGACTTTTCTAAATGCAGCGAGGGCAGAAATACTCATCGGGACGCCCGCAGTCGCTCCGAACATGAGTAAGGGAACCAGCGTTAAATTAACTAGAGGGTGATATAGTGTCGGAATCAGTGCATTAATTCCTCCAAAAAATGCTCCAATCATGACCAAACCTACGAATGCATAGAAGATACCTTGTTCTTTCTTCGGGAAGAAGGCGACAAATGCGATAGCTACTAAAAACCAAATACTGCCTCCTGCTGCAAATTTGCTAAGCCAATGGGTTTGCCATGCTTCCTTTTCGACTGCCGGCCTTTGAACTTCTTGTACCTGTGTCACTAGAGCCTCTGTTAGTTCATTGTAAATAGGCCTGAGATGAATTGGCAATACCTCAGGATCTCCAAGTTTATTCAACTCTGTCAAAATTATCGTCGTTTTTTCTAACCGTCTGAGCTCCCAAGTTCCCGTAAGATGTTCGAAGGCAAGCGCTGCGACAAAAATGACTAATAGTAACAATGAGAAAGCGATAACTTTCTTTAAAGTTACTCCCCCTTTAAATGTATCGAGAAAGATATCGAGTGGATTCATTATATTCTAATTAGTCTTTAGCTATACCTAGAAATTTATCTAGCGGTCTTAAGGACATGGGAGTATTTCTAGCTGTTGAAGGCAATGGCTGCTGTGTTTTCGTTGCTCATAAATTAAAAAGGAATATCGTTCTCGTCTTCTTGCTCTGGCACCGGCTCTGAGATCGCGCCCGGAATACCAGACGCCGGAGGAGTTTCGATATTGGGTGATTAGCTCGGGGCTGAAATGGGACCATGTCGTTACGTTTATAATTACGTTGATTATTGTTGTGAGTCATTGTTTTTTTGAGAAGAGGGGGGGGGGGGGATTCAGGGACAGATTAAATTTAGGCTTTCATTCGCGACGGATTCGTAATCATTTTTTGAATCGTATCTTGGATTGGTAGTCTGGGGTGTATGGTTAGAAAAATGCTTTGCATGAATTGTTACATTTTCACTGAGTAAGTTCACTTTGGACTTTGAAGGTTCTGGTCGTGAGGGATTTCAAGTCTTGTAAGGATTAATCTTCTGGTGTAACAAGGCGTTCATTGATTGAGATTTCTGCAAAAAACACTGATGCTACATTCCAAAAACCACCAATAAGTGAAGTGATAATGGAGATTGCGGATATGCCAACAAGCCCCTGGGAGTACCATATCCAGGCTCCCCATCCTTGGATCGTGAAGATAACTGCCCAACAGAGGGCAGCAACCATCGCTAATTTTAATTGATTATAGTCATCCCACTTTTGCAGAATTCTCCGTTTATCTGCTTCAGGGAACAGCGATTTTCGAAACAGGTGAACAGTCGCGACGAAGAAGGCGGTAGGTAGTGCCCCAAAGTAGTGTATCGGTTCCGCTAATCCCGGTATCTGGTTGAGTAATTGGTTAAGCTGTGAGGATAGGAATGTTGTAAGGCACAGCCCTGCCAAGAAGATTATAGCTTCGTATGAAATCACGAAGAAATATATAAACTCTTTGAGGATTTTCATCAGTGATCCATGTCTCGCTCGTCTTTGACTTTCCTGAATACACGATCTGCTTGCATCGCGAGCTCACTGGCTTCTGGTTCTTTAGCGGCTTTGAAGCATTTGTGAGTATCAGAAGTTTTAACAACTGTAGTTATCCCGTCTGCCATGCCGGTAACTTTTCCATAGCCATATCCATCAGCTGCCATCAGTACTGCTGCATCCGCGATATCAACTGATTCAATCGGTTCGAATGTGGGATCTTCTAGAATACCTTCAATCAAATTAATTAGTTGGCTTTGCAACCCTAGGTTGGATTTCGTTGTTTCTTCTACTTTAACCTCGTCGGCTTTACGCTTTTTTACATAGTGATGCAGGCTCTCCCAAAGCCTTCCAAATCTAGGATTAGGAGGATGTACCTTAGCATCTATATCGGTTATTATACTCAAATTCTTTAGTTTAGTGGTAAAGGCTCTATAGTCAGAGATTGTTTCGATTGAACACTCTGCAAAGAAATTGTTGTGTGCTGCTTCTACAATTGCCTTGAACCTCTTCGGGAACAATTCGCGCTGTATGCCATTCCATACTGGCATGAAAGCTAGTCCGGAATGCTCTGGTAGATAAACAAAGGGGGCGCTAGCGATTAAAAGATTAGGTGCGACTGCATCCTTTTCTGATCGTTCGTTTGGGTCTACGATTGTGACATGCCCCTCGGAAGAATATTTGGATAATCTTCCGAAAACGAAGGGGAAGGAGGATGCACGTTCATCTGTAACGTTTGTAATCGTCCAATTAAACTTCCCAATGGTGACAATCGGCGACTTGCAGATTGCCTCCATTAAAGAGTCTTGGTTCAGTTCGCCTAGTTTGACGATTCGGCTTACAAAATAATCTGCTTTTTTCATTGTTGTTTTCTAGATTCGCAAAACCTGAATGATAGGTGGTTAATGGTTTTGGTCGTGATGTGGCCGGTTATGGGGTTATTGAAGGGGCGACGCGCCAGACGTGTTTGGTTTGGCTGGTGAAGCAGATGGATATTAAGAAATAGGGCATGTTTAGCTTTCAATCGAGATCACGCCGCGGCACTTTGGATAATCGGTGCAGCCCCAAAAAGCGTTGCCGGCATTGGCACCACGGCGAGCGGTGCGGCGAACCATGGTGGAATTGCATTTGGGGCACTGGGGGCTGGCACTGCTGTCGGGGGCGCTGACTTGTTCAGGCGCGGCTTTCTGCACTTGTGAGGCTTCTGTTCCTTGGGTTTGGACGGATTTTACCATTGCAAGCAGTTGTTGTCCGTCGATGAGCTCGATGGGCTTCTTCGCCGCGAAGTTCTCCGACTCCTTGGTGAATTTGCTGGTCGTAATGACTATGGCGCGGTCGGCATTTTCGGCTGTCAGAATGCCGAATATTTCTCGGACTATGGGCACGCCGACGGGTTTACTCTTCCAGCGTTTACATTGCACCAGTGTGGTTTGGCCGTCGCGATGCAGGATTAAATCGATGCCACCATCGGCTCCGCCGCCAAGCGATTCTTCAGTGCGATAGCCTTGCCTCCGAAAGACTTCGCCGACGAGCCATTCGAACTCCTTCCAATTGACTGCGCACAGCGATTCAAGGCTCTGTTGCTTATCCACGAGGGCGGCTTGTTTTCGCCCGAAAATGTAAGACAAGACAGAAAGCATCGCAAAGAAAAGGGCAGCGTAGGGCGCGAGCTGCGGCATGGCTTGTGCGAAGGACTTTAGTATCATGTTTTCCCCTCCAAGCCCGGGCGCGACAAATTTAAGTCCGCTGTAAACGAGTGCACCCAGAATGACGCTGACCCACCATGGGGCCATGATTAGGGAATTGGCGAGACTGTCGTTATTGCGTTTCATGAAGTGTCACTAATGAGATGGCTTCTCCCTTTATCCCCGCAACCGCTCCCAGCGCCATTGCAGTCCTGCCTCTGCGGGCCAGAAGCGTTTTTCTCTGGGAAGCAGGACGCTGCGGCCATCCAGTTTGAGCAGTTCTTTGTGGCCTTCGAGGCGGTCGTCGAGGCAGGGGGCGACGCGCCAGACGAGTTTGGTTTCTGACGCAAATGGCGTGATCAGGTGGCGGTCGAGTGCCCAATGATGGTTTTTGCTAAGGGCGATGCCGTTGGTCGGGTGGTCGTTGCCACTCTCGGCAAAAGGAATCAGATGGCAGGCATCGACGATACTAAGATCTCCCAGACGGAAGCGCACGCCGGAGGCGGCGCAGCGGTAGTCGTAGACCTGCTTGATGGTTTTGGCGAAGGCGGCGGAGCGGACGGGATCGCTGGCGAATTGGGCGGGGTCTTCCGTCTTCTCCAAGGCTACGCCGGACAAGTCGGCGACTTTATCGACTTGATGATAGTGGCTGATCAGGCGAAGCAGGGCGTCGCGGTGCTCGGAGAAGTAGCGGGCGATGAGCGCGCTACGGATGTGCTCGCGTTGAATGGGATCGCACAGTAGGGCGAAGAGCTCTGGGACGAAACTGGCGTGGCCCATTTGCTCGCGGAGCCATTTGACCGAAGGTGAGCTGGAACCGTTCTCGCCGGGGCGGTAGAGCGGCTGGCCGTTAGCATTGTAGATCATCCAAATGCCATCACCACAGAGGTGCCAGAAGGGGTAGTGGATCTTGTCGTGGTCGCCCGGGCGTCTAACGATGGCGATGTATTCGCGGTAGCGCCGGATGAGTGCGTCGGAGAGAGTGAAGCGGTTGTCGGGGCAATCGCTCTGCTCATCAAGTCGATCAGTGCCAGCAGCAGGGCGGGCTTGTAGGGCTTTTCCCAGCCCGAGCCGCGGTCGCGATTTAAATTGTAGAGCTTACTGAGCAAATCTTCGATATGGGGGGCGTTCTTTTGCATTAAAACAGCGATCTTAATGTAACAGGGCGGACATTTACGGTCGATTGGAAGACATGATCATAAGTAAGTAAACGTATGTTTGAATGCTGCAAAGCTAATTTTACGCAAATTTGATAAGTCGATTTTGGTTGAAGAGAATCGGGGAGCGTCGAGCTGCTTTCCGTGCGTAGTCTTCAGGCGAAGCGCAGGGCCAATTATGAATGAGAATGCGACGAGGCAGGTATGCCCGCGGAGACACTGGCTGTCGCCACATCTTACGCAGAGCTTGCGCGGGGCCTCTTACAGGTAGCACGACGACGAGAGTCGTTGTGACCGCTGGTTTGGTGGCTGCGGACTGAACGCGGCAGCGGAGACGCTGGCTATCGCCCGCATCCTACCCATGATAAAGATCAGATATGAATATCAATCAGTGATGGCACTTCCTGTGTCGCGAACAGGGCGCGTGCCGTGGCTGACTTCTGTTTTCTGGCTTCTGACCTCTGGCCTCTGTTTTCCGACCTCCGGCCTCCGGCCTCCGGCTTCTGACTTTAACGCTTTGCCTTGTTTTCTTTTTCGAAAGTAACCACTGGGATTTCCTCACCTTGTGATTCGACTGCGGTGGTGAAGCCTAGTTCGCCGGAGAGGCTTTTGAGTGCTTCGTGAGCTAAGGCGCGCTCTTCTTCGGCGCTGGGGACTTCCAAGGAGGGCATACTGTCCTGGGCTACACGGGCACGCCCGGCGGCCTTGGCCCGTGCGTCTTCGACCATGCTTTCCAAGCGGTTCATGGTTTCGCTGGCACCGCCCATGTCGGCGGTCATGCTGCTGGCCATTTCCGATAGATCGGCAGTCGCTTCTTTGACTTTCAACTCGTTGATCTTGGCCTGCAGGTTTTCAATTTTCTTCTGAGCTTCCTGGATGCTGGCTTCCCGATTGCGGGACATTTCCTGATAGGTATTTTCGGCGGCTTCCAATTGATCGCGGTTGGTGACCAGCTCGGCTCTGATTTCCGAGAGCTTGAGTGCCTGGCGGCCCGCGAGCTCTTGATTGCCCGCGGTCACGTTGGCCTTGATCTTGGTGAGTAACTTGGCCTCTTGTTGCTCCTGATTGTTGACCTGCGCGATCAGCTTTTCAACCATCGCGGCATGGGCAGCCAGGCCTTGATTGTAGCGCTGAATTTGCTTCCGTAAGTTTTCTTTCTCAGCGCCTAGTAAGGCGTCGGGATTCGTTTTTTCCAGTTCGGTGACTGCTGAACCGAAAATACTTTTAAAGAAGTGTAGAACGCGCTTAATCATAGTAAGGTAAGATATTTGATTGTGAGAGCTTTGCCTATTATAATCTTATGCTTATTTTCTCATGCCGCACGAGTGTAAAGTGTGGAGGCGTTTGGATTGAAGCTAAAGTCACTGGGGTTAGGTTCAAGTTTTGACGGTGGTGTAACAATGTTCACCTTTTTAGCTTGACAGCTTGGGGCATTGTGTGCGAGAGAGAAAGGCGTCCTTCATTTTGAGGGGCGCGAATCACGATTCATTCGTAGCAAGCTAATATTAACGTAACTGAAAGGAAAAATTATGAATCAGACAATCATCAGCGGACACCTCACTGCCGACATCGAAACCCGCAAAGTTGGAGAGCAGCATCTCAGCAAGTTTAGGCTCGCCTGTAATGAAGGGGAGCGCGTGGTCTTCATGCCCGTGGAGGCTTGGAATATGCCGCATTTGGCGGAGCACTTATTTAAGGGCTCAAAGGTTTTACTCTCTGGAGGCCTCAAGCAGGAGAGCTGGGAGACGGATGCGGGGGAACCGCGAAGTCGCATCGTGCTAACTGCTTATAAGGTGGAGTTTCTGGACTCCGCGCCAAGCCGCGAATCGCATTCGCACCCGCAAAGAGGCCCGCAAAGAGGCCGGGACACGCGTCGCACTCGCTCACAAAATCGACCTTCGCGCTCGGCGGCTTGATTCACTGCTTGCCCTCGGGCAGTTTGCGCTCGGATAAGATTGATTTGGCGCGTCCGATGCGGTGACTTACTTTTGTGCCGACATTTCCTCCAACACTGTGCTTCGCCCATCCGTGGCGCGATTATCAAGCGCGAGCCTTGGCGGAGATGGAGGCGCACTTGGACGATGCCCGTCTACATGTTGTCGCGCCGCCGGGGTCTGGTAAGACGGTTCTTGGGCTGGAGTTCATGCGTCGTTTGGCGGGCCCGAGCTTGGTGGTCGCGCCGACTCGCACCATTCAGTCGCAATGGGCGGAGCGTTTGCGCCAAGATTTCGCCGCGGGCGCTGCGGATTGGATCAGCCTCGACTTGCGCCAGCCTGGTTTAGTGACGATCACGACCTATCAGATGGTCGATCAGGTCATGTCGCAGCCCGGGGCGGAGCCAGTCTTGGCCGCTCTGCGTGCGCTTGGGGTCCAAACTCTGCTTCTGGATGAGGCACACCACCTCAAGCAGGCTTGGTGGCAGTCGATTATTGATCTGCGCAAACGTATTGAGGGGGTGCATACTATTTCGCTGACTGCGACACCTCCTTACGACTCGTCGGCTGCAGAATGGGAGCGCTATATTCAGCTTTGTGGCGAAATCGATATGGAGATTCCAGTGCCGGAGCTGGTGTTGAATGGCGATTTGTGCCCACATGTAGACCTGCTCTATTTCGAGTTCGCCAGTCCCGAAGATCTGCAACAACGCGCAAGCTTTCAAAGCCAGATCAACGAGTTGGTTGCTGACTTGTTACATCGGGACTCGCTCGCTGGGCAAATCAATAAGCATCCATGGTTGCTGGACCCCGAGGCGCACGAAGCCGATATTTATGCCGAAGTGGAGTGGTTTTCGTCGCTGCTTATTTATCTCCACACCCGAGGAGCGCGGTTGCAGCCAGAGCTACTCGAATTGTTAGATGCGGAGGCGGGCGAATTGCCGTGTTTCGATACTGAGTGGGCGCAGGTCTTACTGCGCGGCATTGTCTCTAAAAAGCAGCGTTCGCTATGGCCGCAGGACTTTGTGAGACAGATCGAAGCTTTGCTGAAGCAGCGCGGTGCGATTGAGCGAGGGCATGTGCATTTACTTCCGAGCCATGCGCGGAATCGCCGCCTGATGCGTAGTGCCACCAAGTTGCGCTCGATTGAAGCGATCGTGCGCGTGGAACGTGAGACCCATGGCGCGGACTTGAGATTGTTGGTGTTGTCGGACTACATTTATCCCGAGTTTCTGGGCACGCATTGTGAGCGGAGCCGCAATGCAAAATCTTTGAAGCTGGGAGCGGTGCCCATCTTTGAGAGACTACGTCAGCTGGGAGACGAGCGGGTCGGTCTGCTCACAGGTTCCTTGGTCATTATTCCTGCGAGCGCGGCGGGCACCTTGTTAGAGGTTTGCCGCGAGCGGGGACTCTCATCGGCGGATGTGCGCTTAGAAGTGATCGAGGCATTGCCTGACTATCGAGCGCTCACCTTGCTGCGCGGTGCTTCGAGGCAACTGGTGCCCGTGATGACCGAGACCTTTGCTCGGGGCGCGATTCATATACTTTCAGGCACGCAAGCCTTGCTGGGCGAAGGTTGGGATGCGCCCTGTATCAACAGCTTAATCATTGCTTCCAATGTCGGCTCCTTCGTGTCGTCCAACCAAATTCGGGGCCGAGCCATTCGCACCAATCCCTCGAGCCCGCTGAAAGTATCTAAGATCTGGCACCTCGTCACACTCACGGGGGTGCCCCATGACGAGCCCGATTTGGACTGCGTGCGGCGCCGGCTCAAAACCTTTGTCGGTCCGAATCACCGCGAAGCGGCGATTCAATCGGGATACGAGCGCTTGGGCATTCCCGCCAGTATTTTGACTCCACAGCAATGCGCGCAGGTAAATGATGAAATGCAGGCGCTCTCTGCCAATGCCAGCTGGATTCGTCAGGCATGGCTCGGGCCTGCCAATGCTCCCGATTGGAAAGGATTGTTTTATCGAAGCATTCAAGTCAAAGGGCGCAAGTTGATGCATTACGCTTATCTGTGGAGGACCGTAGAAGCGGTCTTGTATGGCGCCGCGTTATCGATTCTTGGCGTGGGCTTTGATGCCTTTCGACACATGCTCTCCGGTGGTCGCGGTCTCGCGGTGTGGGGAATGTTGCTACTGATGCTCTTGATCGGGCTGCTGCGAATCGCTCCCGATCTTTGGCGGGCCCTGCGGCTCTATCGTCAATATGGGCTCACGGGAGTGACTGCAGATCGAGTTGGGCGCTCCCTGTTTCGCACAATGCATACGCTCGGGAAGTTTGACGAAGACGTGCCGGAGCAAGCTCTTACGGTGGACCGATTTATGGGCCAGGTTTCTGTCTCACTCAAAGGTGGCAATCGTATGGACCGTCATCATTTCGCCACAGCCTTTTTAGAAATGATGGGGCCCATTCGCTCGCCGCACTATTTGATTTCATCGGTTACCAGTGCTCGCAGCAGTTATTTCCCTGTTCCAGAATTACTGCGTGGCAGCGAAGCAGAGCGAGCTGAATTGTTGCGACAAGCGAAGCGACTGATGGGGAATGTGCGCTTGGTGAACTGTAGAAGTCGCGAAGGCCGCCGGGTTTTACTCCAGGCGCGCGCCTGTTCTATTTTTAACGAATGGGAAGATGCCGGCGAAAGCCTGTCGCGCTGGGAGTAGTGCTGCCACCATTGTCCGCTCAGAGCTGGTTCGAGGGGAGTCTGCTGTGTCTGAATTGAAAGTAGTTAGTTGACTGATTGTGGTTTTGTTCGATGATCGAGCCGACACTCGCCACGTGCGTCCACCGTATCAACCATTCGTCCTATGAAATTTTTAGAGAAACTATTTAGTCAAGAGTCTCGCGCCACCCCTGAGTCCGAATTGCAGCAAGCAGAGCGCGAAGCGATTATTGATTTGCTGCTGATGGCGATCTATGTGGATCAACATTTATCATTGGCAGAGACCAAAGAGTTTGACCATGCCGCTGATTCGCTCGGTTGGGATTCCAGCACGGGGCCCTCGGTCTACATTTGCAATGCGACCGACCGCGCGAGAACCGCTCGTATCAGCGAAGAGCTGACCGCAGATTTTATCGCATATGTCGCGGAGCGCCTAAGCGAAAATTCAAAGCCACGCGCTTTGGAACTACTCAATCGTCTTTTCCAATCGGACGGCTTGACCGATAAAGAAAAGGGCTTTCTGCAGCAAGTGAGAGTCGCCTTTGGCAGCGCTTGAGTTTAGTTTTGAAACCCGCAAAGTTGGAGAGCAGCATCTCAGCAAGTTAAGGCTCGCCTGTAACGAAGGGGAGCGCTGCTAGTCGTTTCGGAATGTGGGCTTAGGGCGAGTCTTGCGATAGGCTTCAATTGCGCCCAGTAGGTCTGCTTTCCTTACGGGCTTGGCTAGGTAGATTTGAGCGCCGGCTCCAATGAGGTCTTCGGCGGCCTTTTTCTCTGCGTTGGCGGTGAGTGCTATGATGTATGGCTGAGACTTTATGGCTGTATCCTTGCGGATGGTGCGAATCGCTTCCAGGCCGTTCATCTCGGGCATCATGTAGTCCATGAAAATGACATCGTAAGGTCGCCTGTGGGCCGCTTTGATTCCTTCCAGACCGTTCTCTGCTAGGTCTATCTGGTAATTTTCTTTAGCTAGTAGCTGGGTAAATACCCGTTGGTTTACTTTGTTGTCTTCAACTAAAAGTATGTTGAGCGTATCCGCTTGCGGGTGTGTGGGAAGTGCGGCTTTACTGGGATTCGTTAGCGGCTTGTTTGCTTGGAACAAGTCGGCAAATGAGTTGGGCATTACTGGCAGGCTGATGGTTTTGCAGCCGAGTGCCGCTCTCATTTTTGAGGCGTACTTTTGACGGCACAACACGATGGCGCGTTCAGCTAGGAGCCCGGATGCTTCTGTGGCGAGGAGTTGGGCGACTTCGTCGGGGGTTAAGCGGTCTGCGAAGACTACTGGGATGGCGTCGCGGTGGCTGCATGGGGTGCATGCATTGATTTGTTCGAGTCCGATTGATGCGCAGAGTCGAGTGAATGCATCCAGATCGGGCTGCTGGAAGCCGATGAGTTGGACACATGCGCCAGGTTGTATACTTTTGGAATCAAAGAGGCGTCCGTTCTCAGGGGCTTCCCGCAGGGGGAGTTGTATCGTGAAAGTACCTGCCCACTCCCTCTTGACTTGTGACTGTGATTCCGCCGCCCATTGCGTTGGCTAATCGTTGGCTTATGGCGAGTCCGAGACCGGTGCCGCCGTAGCGACGTGTCATCGAGGCATCGACTTGAGAGAAGTGTTTGAAGAGGCGGTCAACACGATCTGCCGGGATGCCGATCCCAGTGTCGCTGACGTTGATTTCCAGTATGGGCGGTTGTGCTGCGCGGTCGCAATGGACTTCGAGGGTGACGTGTCCTTTTTCAGTGAATTTGACGGCGTTGCTCAGGAGGTTGGTTACGATTTGCCGTAGGCGTGTCGGGTCTCCGATCAAGGAGTGGGGGAGGTCGGGGGCGCAGTCGGCCACGAAGCCGATGCCGGAATCTTCGTTTTGGGCGGCGACCAGGGTGAGTGGGTTTACGATGCAATCGTGAAGAGGGAAAGTTACATTTTCCAGTTCCGTATGCCCTGCTTCGATTTTGGAGTAATCCAGAATGTTGTCGACCAGGCCAAGCAGTGCATCTGAGCTATTTTGGATGATTTCTATGGTCTCTCTGTGAGTGTCGGACTCGTTTTCTTCGGCCATGAGAGAGGCCATGCCGACGATCGCGTTCATTGGGGTGCGAATTTCGTGGCTCATGACTGAGAGGAAGTCTGATTTGGCTCTGGAGGCGGCTTGTGCCAATTCTCTTTCTATGAGTAATGTGGCGTTGGTCTCTTCCAGCTCAAGTGTGCGTTCATGGACTTGCTCTTCTAGGTTTTGGTGACTCTTTTTGATCGTTTCATCACGTTGTTTGATGCGCTCCAGCATGAGGTTGAAGCTGTCTACGAGTGAGCCCACTTCATCGTTGTAGACTTTTTGGGCTTTTTTTGTATAGTCTGCCGCCTGTGAGACATCTTCGGCTAATTTGGCGAGGTTAGAGATGGGCGAGGTGATTGCCCGGGACAGGAAAGTGCTGAGCCAGACTGTGATGATGAGGCCGCCTAAGAATAGAAATAATGCTGTCAGTAAGCTATGAACGAAGTACCTGCTTTAGCATACTTTGATTACTTTGTAGGAAGATCGTTCCGAGTTTTATTGAGTCGCTGTAGATCGGTTTCAGGTAGCCTGAGTCGCTGAATTGGCTGTTGAGGGTCTGCCAGTTCGGCGCTTGGGATTGCTGAGCGAGCGCAGCACGCTGGAAGCTCGCGAATAGATCGTTTTGGGCATCGAATAGAATCGCCATTTCGAGGCCTTGTTCATGACGCAGCCATGACAGATACTCGTTGGCAGCCTGTTTGTCATCGAACATAAGTGCCGCTTCGGTTGCCGATGCAGTGATACCTGCGATCGATTCCAGTCTCGCTAACTGTTGTCCTTTATATTGTGACCAATTGAAGATGAAGTAAGCGCTGGATAGAATGAATAGAGTCACTGTGCTGGTGAGCAGGGTGACGAGGCCAATCTTCTTCGCGATGGGAAGGTTTTTTAGAAAAGTAATATTGAATATAGATTTCATCGTCTGGCCTTCGCCGCCAGGTTCAGTCGTAGATCGCTCATGCGTAAGTCGGTACTTTGTGTGGGGAGTTGTTGTCTCAAAACGCTGTGCATATACTCTGTTGTGAATGCAGTGACGCTTTTAGTCTCTAGTAAATTTACTTCTTCGCCAATCAGAATATCTTGCTGATTGAGCTTGAGTTGATGTATTGATGGTCCGCCTATGCCGACATTTACCGCGATTGATTTTGAGACAGCCCAGCCGAAGCGTTGGAGTATTTGCCAAGTGGGCTTGGTGCGGGTGGAGGCGGGCGTCGTCACCCAGGAGCTCTCGCTTTTAGTGCGGCCGCCGGAGGATGTGTATTCAGGTTTCAATACTGCGGTGCATGGGCTGACGGCGCGCGATACGATGGCAGCGCCGGGCTTTGATGCGATTTGGCCGCAGATCGCCAACTTCATCGAAGGGCAAACGGTGGTGGCACATAATATGGCCTTCGACGGTTCTTGCCTGAAGCAGGCGCTGGAGTTTTACGGGCTTTCGTTGCCACTGTTTGAGAAGCAGTGCACGTATAAGTTGTTTAAGAAAAAGCTGAATTATTGCTGCGAGGAGTTCGATATCCCACTGAATCACCATGATGCGCTGTCGGATGCGCGAGCCTGTGCGGCACTGTATTTGCGCTCCTTGCGCGGGTGAGCTGTTGGGGTTTACTGCAGCGTGCCGGTCTGTAGATAGTGTATCACCTCTTGGATGACTGTTTGCTTTTTCATGATCATCGGATGAGTGGTGTGGAGCACTTTGTAGGCGCGCATGCCCTCGACGCGGGCGCTGGTAGTGGAAACCTTGCCGTCGTCTTGGCCGGGGATCATGAGGGAGTTGATCCAGTTGATGCTGCGATCGCCCGTGATGACGGCGCAGTCGAAATTGATTGCGGGCAGTTGGCCGATGAAGCTGTCTTTGCCGGTGCCGAGTTGTTGCCCCGCCGGGCCGTTGATTTTTTGAAAGAGCCACCAATGGCCAATTTTATCGACGACTTCGCTGCCGGCGTTGGGCGGGCTGAGCATGACGACGCGAGCGAGCTTGGGCAATGGGGTGGTGGCTTGGATTTGGCGCACGAGAATGCCACCGAGTGAGTGGGTGACGATGTGCACTTTTGTGGCCTTGGTGGTCTGTGTGCGTATTTGCTGATGGACGCTTTCGGCCAGCTGCTCGATGCCATGCTGGCGTGAGTCGTAGCTCAGGTTGTGCACTTGGTAGCCTTCGTTGACGAGTGCGCGCTGCATCTTGTTCATGGAGGCGGCGCTGCGGGCGAGGCCGTGGAGTAGGACAACGTGCTCTTGGGCGTGGGTGGTTCCGTAGCTGAGGCTCATGATCACTAGTATATAGAGGAGGCGTATGGGGTGGGGCGGTGTGCGGCTCATTGTAGGAATTGGTCGAGGAAGTGAGTCAGTAGATCTTCCGCGGGGTCGGGTTCGCTGACGTTGAGCTTGCCGCTTTGCTGTAGTAGGCAGATGCCATGCAGGGTGGACCACAGGATCTTTGCTTTTTGGCGCGCGAGTGTGGGGGAGCTGCTGAGTGGCATCATGGCGTCGCATACCTGGTCGAAAATCGCGTGAATGGCGGCGTGATAGTCGTCGGAATTATAGTTGAGCGGCTGGGCAAAGAGTAGGGACCACAGCTGCGGCTGCGCGTGATGGAAGTCCAAGTAAGCCTGCGCGATGCGACGGATGCGGCTTTCGCTTGTTTCGCCGGGTTGCTGGAGTGTGCGCAGGATGTCGGCGAAATTGTGCATGCTCTCGATATTGATGGCTGCGATGAGACCATCGATGTTTTCAAAGACATTATAAAGCGTGCCGGGCGTGTAGCCGATCGCTTGGGCGACCTTGCGTGCGGTTAGCGCGCTGGGGCCCTGTTCGATGACGATCTGGCGACCGGCTTGGGTTGCCAATTGTGTGAGTTCTTCGCGGGAGTGGTCTTTGCGGCGGGCCATGGGTCAATGTGTTGAGAGTTCTTTATTATTATGAACGTTGTTTGAAATTAATATTGAACAGTGTTCAATTATATTTTTTAAGATTCGGTATGTTAGAAATATTTGGGCTGCTGCTTGTCTTGGGTTTGATCGCTAGTTTGATTTTGCCTTGGGTGAATTTGGGGCGGATTAGCCGCACCCGCAGTGAACTGGAGCGACTCAAGCGTGAGCTAGGGGAGCTGCAGGATCGCAAAGACGCGGCGGCTATTCGGGAGGACGTAGGGGCTTCATCGACGAAGACCGCCGAGGCCAAGCCAGCGGAATCCACGGTTTCGCCATCGCGCGACGCAAGGACTCGGCCTGTGGAAAAGGCCGAGTCAGCCACTGGGGCGAATACGGAGATTCGCGATCCCGGGAACGCAACTCTCCCGAGTTGCTCTGCGTCAGAGTCGGTCACTGGTGCGAATGCGGAGATTCGCGATCCCGGGAGCGCAACTCTTCCGAGTTGCTCTGCGTCAGAGTCGGTCACTGGTGCGAATGCGGAGATTCGCGATCCCGGGAGCGCAACTCTCCCGAGTTGCTCTGCGTCAGAGCCGGTCGCTGGGGCGAATGCGGAGATTCGCGATCCCGGGAACGCAACTCTTCCGGGTTGCTCTGCGTCAGAGTCAGTCGCTGGGGCGAATGCGGAGATTTGTGATCCCGGGAACGCAACTCTCCCGAGTTGCTCTGTCTCAGAGCCGGTCGAGTCCGCTGAGCCGCAAGACTGGTTTGGTAAGGTCGCCGTTTGGGTCGGGGGAATTGCTTTATTGATGGCGGGCTTTTACATGATTAAATACTCGATCGAATCTGGCTGGCTGACGCCGCTGGTCCGCCTTTGGTTGACGGTGGGTTTTGGGGGCCTGCTCTGCGGGGCTGGGTTTGTGATTGGGGTGAAATCGTCGATGGCTGCCAATGAGCGCATCGGTCAGGCATTGGCCGGGGCGGGCATTGCGTGCTTGTATTTTGCTGCCTACGCAGCCGTGCATATGCATGGATATGTGTCGTTGGGGCTGGGCTTTGTGGCTATGGTGTTGGTTACGGTGTTGGCGGTGCTGCTGTCGCTCAAGAATGGGGCGCCGATTGCGATGATGGGATTGGTGGGGGGATTTCTCACGCCTTGGCTGATGTCGACGGGCTCGAATGATACGGTGATGCTGTTTGGCTATCTGTTTTTGTTATTCTGTGGGGCGCAGTTTCTTTGCGTATGTCGTGGCTGGTGGGCGCTTTTGTTGGGCTCTTTGGCGGGTGTTTATCTGTGGTCGGCCGCGGTAATCGTAGGCAATGTCTGTGGTCACTTGGATCAGCTGGCGGGTGTTCTGATCTTCGTAGTGGGTGTCTGCGGGGTGAATGCAGTCTGGGTCTTGCTGGCGAAGAAAGATACTGTTCTGGATGCATCGGCGCTCCCTTGGTTGACGGCCATTCGTTGGCTGACTTGGGGCGGAGGGCTCGTGCAGGGCTTGGTTCTCGTTTTGATCGGCGGTTTTGCCGCAGTCGATATGGCGCTTTTCAGTGTTCTAAGTGTGGGTGCGCTGTTGCTAGCTGTGCTGCGTGAAGATGACTTTATTGGGGCCGCGTGGTTGGCCTTGGGCGCAGTGGCGGCGGGCACGCTTGCTAGTATAGATAGTGCGATGTTGAGCTGGTTGATCGCGCCCTTGGGTTTACTGAGCTTGTTTTTTGTGGTTGGGCACTGGCGTGGGCTGGTGTCGGGGCGGGTTTTGACATGGCGCGCGCTGTCTGTGACGGCAGCACTCAGTGCAGTGCCCTTACTCTATGCCAACCGAGAGTGGGTGGTGGGGGGCGTCGCTGTGTTCCATCGCTCCGCTTGGCTGTGGCTGGCTGTGGTGGTGGCTGGTCTATTGGCGCTGGCGGGTGAACATATTCTTCGCCGAGAGAGCGATGCCGAGGTGGCGGGTGAGTATTCGGCCTTTGCAGTGTTTTTGTTCGGCTTCGGGCTGTGGACTTATCTGCCGACGGATTACTTAGAGCAAGCTGCTGCGGTCTTAGTCATCGGCACTGCAGTTTATTGGAAGCTGCGTGCTTTCGGGCGGTCGGCTCTGGTGGCTTCTGTGCTGGGGGTGGCGTGGGCGGCTTGCATGCTCGACCATGCTGCCGATGCGGTGGGCTATTTCTTCCGCGAGCAGGTGGGGGCTGGGGCTGCGCAGGATGGGATGGCTGCCTTGGCTTGGGTGTTGGGTTTTGTGGGAGTCGTCACCGTGTGGGGCTGTTTTCGGACAGTCTGGGATGCGGCAGTGCGCAAAGTTGTGACTCGAATACTGGGTGGGGTGAGTCTGCTGGGCTTCGTGGCGATCTATCAATGGCTGGATGGGTCGTGTATGCCGTCCGAGTGGTCGTCGGCGACTGTTGAGGGAGGCTTGACCGCGCTGCTGGCGGTGGCGGCTGTGGGCTTTATCTATCTTGCGCGCGTGTGGACGTCCTGCTATCAGGGGAGCGTGATTTTGGCGGGCTTGGTGGCGCTGCGGGTGGTTTGGCTTCACTTGGCGGATGCGGGGGCGGCGGGGGAGCGTTTCTTCTTCAATGCACTGTTGTTGCAGTTCGGCTTGCCCTTTGTGGCATCCTGTGTCTTGGCATGGCAGAGTGGGGCGGGCGGCTGTGAGCGTCTGCGCCGTGTGTATCAATTGGCGGCTATGCTGCTCGGCTTTGTCTGGGCGACTTTTCTGGTGCAGGATTATTATGGCGGCAGTTATCTATATGGCGATCGGACTTCGACCGCGGAGATCTACACCTACTCGCTTGTTTGGCTCTTATTGGCGGTGACTTATCAGGCGATCGGCCTGTGGCGTCAGCAGTCAGTGATACATGTTGGCTCCTTGGTTTTACTGCTGATCACTATTGGCAAAGTCTTTCTGGTTGATGCCGCCGAGTTGGAGGGCCTGTTGCGAGTGTTGTCTTTTCTTGGCTTGGGGCTGGCTCTGATCGGAATCGGCTTCTTCTATAATAAGGTGGTGTTTGCTCCGCGACTGGAGAGCGCGGGTGACTAAGCGTAAACTTTTGCAAAGTACAGAAAAATAATAGTCTTTTTTGAAATCGAGGATTGACGAGCGCGGTTCTTCCCTCTTTTTTCCGTCGCTCGCTTCCCAACTGAGGCGATTAACTCACATTTTTTAACTCCTCTAACGCAGGTCTAGGAAACGGAGCCTCTGCTCCACCTGCCTATTAGTATTATGAACGTAGCCCTACTTGGTAAAAAGATAGGAATGACTCAGGTGTTTGACGACAACAATCGTCTTGTGCCCGTGACTGTCATTGAAGCAGGACCCTGCCCAGTAACGCAGATCAAGTCCTCCGAAAAAGACGGATATAATGCCGTCCAAATCGGTTTCCGTCCACAAAAAGAGCACCGTCTCTCTAAAGCAGCTCTCGGCCATTTTAAAAAGGCTGGCGTTGAGCCTGTTGCTGAACTCCAAGAGTTCCGCACCAATGGCGATGTTGAGTTGAACCTCGGCGATGTGCTGACGGTTGAGAAGTTTGAAGCGGGCCAAAAGATCGACGTGATCGGCACCTCCAAGGGACGTGGTTTCCAAGGTGTTGTGAAGCGCTACGGTTTTGCCGGTGGTCCCGCCTCTCACGGTTCGATGTTCCACCGTCGTGGTGGTTCGTATGGTATGTGCCAGTGGCCTGGCCACGTGATCAAGGGTAAGAAAATGCCTGGTCATATGGGTGATGTGCGCCGCACTGTCCAAAATCTCGAAATCGTTAAAGTTATCGCTGAGAAAAACCTGATTTTGGTTAAGGGAAGTATTCCCGGCTCGCGTGGCTCCCTCGTCACAGTCCGCACGGCGGTTAAAACCAAGAAAGCCCAAGCATAAGCTGAGCGACGAAAGGATACAATACGATGAAACTTAAAGTTTACACAGCCGACGGAACATCAAGCTCTGAGAAGGAGTTTGCGCTTCCAGCCTTCGAGGGCGACAAGGGTGTAGCCGCGCTACGCCAAGTTGTTCTCGCTCATCAGGCCAATGCACGCCAAGGCAATGCTTCCACCAAGACTCGCGCAGAAGTTGCTGGTTCCGGTAAGAAGCTCTTCCGCCAAAAAGGTAGTGGCACGGCCCGTCAGGGTTCACGCCGCGTGCCTCACCAACGTCATGGTGGTATCGCTCATGGCCCTAAGCCTCGCGACTTCTCTCAGAAGATCAATCGCAAGATGAAGGATCTCGCTTTCAGCCGCGCACTTTTCGAGCGTGCAACCGAAGGTGGTCTTTCCGTGATTGAAGCGATTGAAGTGAAAGAAGCGAAGACCAAGCTCTTCAATCAAGTCCTGACTGCGGTTCTTCCGACTCGTGGCAAGGTGTTGATCGTTGATGACCAATTTGAAAACAATGCCGCTCTGGCAGCCCGCAACATCGAAGGGGTCTCCCTTTCTGAAGCAGGCAACCTCAGCACTCTGGACGTTGTGCGCTATCGCCACATCATCGTCAGTGCTAAGGGCATCGAAACTATCATCGCACGTGCCAATGGCGCAAAGGGAGGTGAGTCATGATTATTGCCGATAAAATTCTTCTCGAATACCGAGTCACTGAAAAAGCAGCTCTTTTGTCTGCTAACTTCAACCAATACACATTTGAGGTCGCTCCTAGCGCCAACCGTATCGAGGTCGCTCGTGCTGTTGCTAAGGTCTTCAATGTAGAGGTGACCAACGTAAACATTCTTAACAAAAAGCCTAAGGTGAAGAACGACCGCTCACGTCGCGGTAAGTCCGGCACTTCGGGCGGCCACAAAAAGGCTATCGTAACTCTTAAAGAGGGCGATAAGATCGAACTCGTCTAAGAACGAAGGGACCCAATAACATGCCACTCGTAGATTCCAGACCTTTGACTCCCGGCCAACGTTTCCTCACACGAAACAAGCAGGACGTCTCCAAGAAAAAGCCAGAACGCCGTCTCGTCACACGCGTACACGATAAGCAGGGCCGTAATTGCTATGGCCGTATTACTTCTCGTCGTCGTGGTGGTGGTCACAAGCGTATCTATCGCATCATCGATTTCCGCCGTGAAAAGCTCGACATCCCTGCAAAGGTGCAAGCGATCGAGTATGATCCAAATCGCTCGGCTAACCTTGCTCTTCTTGCGTATGCAGATGGTGAAAAGCGCTACATTTTGGCACCCCGCGGTGTTAAAGCAGGCGACACACTTCTGAGCACCAACAATCGCGTTGAGTTCAACCCAGGTTACTGCCTGCCGCTTGCGATTGTTCCGCCGGCCACAAAGATCCACGCAATCGAGCTTCACCCTGGTCGCGGCGCGCAAATCGCACGTTCCGCCGGGCAATCTGCTCAGCTGGTATCTGTCGATGGTGACCGTGCAACAGTCAAAATGCCTTCCGGTGAAATCCGCTTCCTCAACTCTCGTTGCCGCGCAACGATTGGTGAAGTCGGTAACCTTGAGCACCAAAACCAAAGCTTGGGTAAAGCAGGTCGCAGCCGCTGGCTCGGTCGTCGCCCTCGCGTTCGTGGTGTGGCAATGAATCCTGTGGATCACCCAATGGGTGGTGGTGAAGGCCGCACCTCCGGTGGTGGTCATCCGCAGTCGCCTTGGGGCCAACTCTCTAAGGGCTTCCCAACTCGTAAAAAGTCTAATCCGACCAATTCACAGATTGTTGTCCGTCGTAACGGCCGCCAATTGAAGAAACGCTAAACCGATTTAACTAGCTATGTCTCGTTCCGTAAAAAAAGGTTTCTTTGTTGATCCACACCTTGCCAAAAAGGTTCAGGTCGCACAGGCCAACAACGACCGCAAGCCGATCCAAACATGGTCGCGCCGCTCAACCATCACTCCCGACTTCGTCGGCCTTAACTTCAATGTGCACAACGGTCGCAGCTTCCTGCCCGTTTACGTCACTGAAAATATGGTCGGTCATAAGCTCGGAGAGTTTGCACCGACACGCACCTTCAAGGGGCACCCAACTGGTAAGTAAAACTCTCTTTCACGCAAACGCTATGCAATTTCCACGTTCATTACGCACACTAAAGCTTACAGGCTTGTTCCTTTTCGGGAGCATGCTGTGGGCGTGTGCGGTGAGCGCTGGGGTGCCCGCTTTCGTTAAAGAGTCCATTTACAGCCCGAATGCCGCAGCCGTGGCTGAGGTTGTGCCCACACTCGCTGCCGACGTCGTTATACTCGATGGTGGCCTCGAGCAAGGGATACGCTTAGGGATGGTTTGCCGCGTCACACGTGGCCTACAATCTATCGGCGAGCTTATCATTATCGAATCACGTAGCGACCATTCTGCAGGGCTCATCCTCGAATTGGTCAAAGACTCCACCATACAAGCGGGCGATATTGCCCGAATTAAAACACTTCAAAACAGCTGAATCTCATGCAGGTCCAAGCCTATACAAAATACGCCCGTATGTCGCCCCGCAAGGTGCGCGAGATCACTCAAGCCATCCAAGGTCGCAACGCTGCCGAGGCGGTTGAAGTTCTTCGCTTCATCCCTCGCAAGTCAGCGCGTCTCGTGAGCAAGACTCTTCAGTCGGCTATCGCGAATGCGGAAAACAATAACAATCTCTCTTCGGATGCCCTTAAGGTCGAGTCCGCCACCGTCGAGCAAGGCCCAACGTTCAAGCGTTTCCGCCCTGCTGCACGTGGTTCGGCTCACCCTTATAAGAAGGCAACTAGCCACATCCGTATCATCCTCTCCGACGAGGCTTAAGCTTTAACGACACCTACGAATTATGGGACAGAAAGTACATCCAACCGGCTTCCGCCTTGCAGTAACCCGCGACTGGGACTCCCGCTGGTACGCAAACAAGGACAAATTCCCTGAGTATATCAAGGAAGACCACACCATCCGCACATTCCTCACTGAGAAGCTTCGCTACGCATCCGTGCCACGCATCTTCATCGAGCGTGCTTCGGGTCGTATCCGCGTTAAGATTTTCACCGCACGCCCTGGTGTCGTCATCGGCCGTAAAGGTGCTGAGCTTGATAAGATCAAGGCGACTCTCAACAAGAAGGTCGGCAAGGAAATCATGCTCGACATTCAAGAAGTCAAGCGTCCCGACCTTTCTGCACAACTCGTTGCTGAAAATGTCGCGCTACAGCTTGAGCGTCGGATCGCATTCCGCCGTGCTATGAAGCGCGCGGTTCAAACGACCATGGGCATGGGGGCGGATGGTATCCGTATTCAGTGCGCTGGTCGTCTCGGTGGTGCGGACATCGCACGCACGGAGCAACAACGTCAAGGTCGTGTGCCTCTTCAAACACTTCGCGCTAATATCAATTACGGCTTCTCCGAAGCGAGCACTGTGTATGGTATCATTGGCGTTAAATGCTGGATCTGCCTCCCTGACGAAGAAACTGCGTAACGCAAGTTTCATCCTTCGAAACGAATTTATACTTTTTAACACTTTAAACAGAGCGAACCATGGCACTTCTTCCATCACGCACAAAATACCGTAAGGTTCACAAAGGTCGTATTTACGGCACTGCGCAATCTTGTAACTCACTCGCTTTTGGCGATTTCGGTATCCAATCACTCACTCGCGGTCGTATGACCTCCCAGCAAATCGAAGCCGCTCGTGTGGCGATGACTCGTAGCCTCAAGCGTAAAGGTAAGGTTTGGATCCGCGTTTTCCCTCACAAGCCAGTGACTAAGAAGCCAGCGGAAACTCGCATGGGTAAAGGTAAAGGCTCTGTTGAGTACTGGTGTGCAGTGATCAAGCCAGGCACCATGCTCTTTGAAGTTGCCGGTTGCTCTGCAACTGCCGCCCGTGAAGCCCTCCGCCTTGCGGATACCAAGCTTCCATTCCATTGCCGCTTCGTTTCTCGCGAAGAAGTATAACACTTTTAGAGATAGGAAACTATTACTATGAAAACTAAAGAAATCCGCGAAATGTCCGAAGCCGAAATCGAAAAATCGCTTCGCGATACACGTGATGCCCGCGTCAACCTTCGTATGCGCAAGCAAACTGGTCAAGTCGAGCACCCACACCAATTTAAAGATATGAGCCGTCAAATCGCTCGTCTCGAAACCATCCTTAAAGAAAAGAAGTTGGCCGCAGCCAGCGCCTAATCTCTTAGCAGCCTACGCATATGGAAGCCACAGCAACACGCAACTCTCGTAAAGTCCTGGTCGGAACTGTTTCAAAACGTTCCGGTGACAAGACGATCAAAGTCACTTACTCTTACAAAGTCCCGCACCCCCTCTATAAGAAGGAAATTAAGCGTAAGACTGTTGTGCACGCACACGACGAAAAAAACGAGTGCGGTCTGGGTGACAAAGTTGAAATCATGGAAACTCGTCCGCTCAGTAAGCTGAAGCGCTGGCGTGTAACCAAGGTGCTCGAAGTCGCTCCAAAGTTGGGCGAAGAATAGAGCGACCTACAGCTACCAACACGACACAATTTATAAATCCTAATAAGGAGATTTAGCTATGATTCAGATGAACAGCCGCGTATTTATCGCGGATAACACCGGCGCCAAATCCGCCGAGATGATCCGCCGCCTTGGCCAAAACAAAGACACTGCCGATGTCGGTGATGTTGTCGTTTGTGCCGTCAAGGAAGCGTCCACCGACGCCTCTGTCAAGAAGGGTGAAGTCGTTCGCGGCGTCGTCGTTCGCACAAAGGCACCCGTTCGCCGTGCAGATGGCAGCTACCTCCGTTTCGATAACAATGCGATTGTTATCATCAACGCTGATGGTAACCCCAAAGGCACACGTATTTTCGGCCCGGTCGCTCGTGAGCTCCGCGCGAAATACATGAAAATCATTTCACTCGCACCCGAGGTTCTCTAATCATGTCCAAAGCAATTAAACGCGAACAAGAAGTCGTCGTCATCTCTGGCGCTCACAAAGGCAAGCGCGGCAAAGTCCTTGAAGTCAAAGCAGGGGAGCGTGTCCTGGTTGAAGGCGTCAACATGATCACTAAGTTTGAGCGCAAGACTCAGGAGAATCCAGAAGGTGGTTCTGCTGAGCGCGAAGCTCCCATTCATTACTCCAACGTAATGAGCGCCGAAAAATTCGACGCGAAAAAGAAATAAGGTACTTGCCAGCGAGACTCAAAGTCTCACTTTCACGCACCTTTTTCCAAAACATCATTCACCATTAACAAGTCGGGTTGGAAATCCGCCTTATATTACAGATGTCACAGTCATTATTACAAAAACACTACGCCGAGAAGGTCGTGCCCGCACTTATGGAAAAGTTCGGGTATAAGAACCCGCACCAAGTACCCGCGATCAAGAAGATCGTGTTGAACTCTGGTTTCTCTGCAACGGCCGATAAAAATCACGTTCAATACGTGAACGATGAGATTGCAAAAATCTCCGGTCAACGTCCTGTCACTACTATTGCGAAGCTCAGTATCTCGAATTTCAAGCTTCGTGAAGGTCAGCCCATCGGCTGCAAGGTTACCCTGCGTGGCGAGGCTATGTATGATTTCCTTACGCGCTTGATCAATATCGCGCTGCCATGCATTCGTGACTTTCGTGGGGTGCCCACACGTCTCGACGGTCAAGGTAACTACACACTGGGTCTAAATGACCACACGATTTTCCCCGAAGTGAGTGCCGAAGGCACCAATGCCACAATTGGTATGGATGTCTGCATCAACACAAGTGCTTTGACAGACGAGGAAGGCCGCGAATTGCTTAAGCTGTTCGGTATGCCTTTCCGTAAGACTAGCTCCGAAGTCGCTGCCGAAGAAGAAGCCGCTGCTGCAGCGACTGCCTAAGCGCTCAGAGCGATACCCACAGCACTTAAGAAAGATTTACACATGGCTAAAAAATCAGCAATCCAACGCAACTTGAAGCGCGAACGCATGATCGCAAAATACGCAGCAAAGCGTAAAGAGCTCAAAGCGATCATCGCCAACCCAGAAACTTCCGACGAGGAGTTCTACAAGGCGCAAGCCAAGTTGACAAAGCTGCCTAAGAACAGCTCTCCGATCCGTGCGCGCAATCGTTGCTCCGTCACAGGTCGTCCCCGTGCGTTCATTCGCAAATTCGGTCTTTCCCGTATCACATTCCGTGAACTTGCCACACAAGGTAAGATCCCTGGTGTGACCAAATCCTCTTGGTAAGCACGCTTGCTTCACCACATTCACTGAAAACCCACTAGTAAAAATACTATGGCAGTTCACGACACAATCGGAGATTTCCTCACCACTATCCGTAACGCGAGTAGAGCGCACAAAGAGTCCTGCACCACGCAGCACTCTAAAATGCGTGCTGCAATCGCTGCGATTCTTAAGGCAGAGGGTTACATTCACGACTTTAGCGAAGGTCAAAATGAGAAGGGCTTCAAGACGCTCACGCTCAAATTGAAATTCGCGGGCAAAACACCGGCGATCACCGATATCCAGCGTCAAAGCACGCCAGGTCGTCGTCTATACTACGGTTGCACAGAAATCCCACGTGTCCTTGAGGGCATGGGTGTCGCAATCCTCACTACTTCAAAAGGCGTAATGCGCGCCCGCGATGCTCGCGCAGCGGGCGTTGGCGGCGAGTTCGTCTGCAAAGTCTGGTAATTAAAAGGCAGCACACGATGAGCAGAATTGGTAAACTTCCTATCCCCGTCCTTGATAAGGCGAATGTCACGATCGATGGTCAGACAGTTCGCGTTGAAGGGCCTAAGGGCAAACTTGAAAAAACTTTCGACGGTTCGGTTAATATCGAACTGACTGATGGCGAGATTCGCGTGACTCCTGCAGATAGCAGCCGTCATGCACGCGCCATGTTCGGCACAGCACGTTCCATCATCAATAACATGGTGGTCGGTGTGGTCGATGGTTACGAAAAGAAACTTGAAATCAAAGGTGTTGGTTTTCGCGCAGCGCTTGAAGGCGACTTGCTCGACCTCGCACTTGGTTACTCTCACCCGGTCAAAGTGAAGATTCCTGAAGGGATCACAGTCACTGTGGCCGAGAACACTAAAATCTCCGTCTCCGGTGCCGATAAGCAAATCGTCGGTGAAATCGCCGCGACAATCTATTCTTACTTCCCTGCAGAGCCTTACAAGGGCAAGGGTGTCCATATCGTCGGCCAATACGTCCGCCGTAAGGAGGGTAAGAAGTCCGCTTAATTTTCAGCAGAGGGTAATACATGAAACTCCAAAAGAAAAATTCTCTCGCGCAGAAGCGTCGCTATCGCATCCGCAAGAAGGTCAAAGGCACTGCAGAGCGCCCACGCCTCGCTGTGCATTTCTCCAACAAACACATCTATGCGCAATGCATCGACGACGTCGCCGGTCACACAGTGGCATACGCTTCATCGGTTGGTGGCAAAGACGCTGACGTGAAAGCAAACAACGATGGTGCACTTGCGCTGGGTAAGGTGATCGCTGAGAAGGCGAAAGCTGCCGGTGTCGAGGCCGTAGTCTTCGACCGTTCCGGTCGTCGCTACCACGGTTGTGTCAAAACATTCGCTGAAGCGGCTCGCGAAGGCGGCCTCAAATTCTAAGGACTTCCCATATGAGCAGACAAAAAAGATCATTTTCCCAAAAAGACGAGCCGGAAGAAACTCCTGAATACATCGAGAAGGTTGTGCATATCAACCGTTGCGCAAAGGTTGTAAAGGGCGGTCGCCGTTTCAGCTTCGCAGCACTCGTAGTTGTGGGTAATCAAAAAGGCGAAGTCGGCGTCGGTTACGGTAAAGCAAAGGAAGTTCCTGAGTGTATCCGTAAAGGCACTGAGCAAGCGAAGAAGAACCTCGTAACGATCAATCTTCGCGGCGACACCATTCCTCACCACGTTCTCGGCCAGGCCGATGGTGGTAAGGTGCTACTACGTCCCGCTTCTGATGGAACGGGCGTGATCGCAGGTGGCGGTTGCCGTGCGGTGCTCGAGTCCGTTGGTATCAAAAACATTCTATCCAAGTCCCTCGGTTCGAACAACCACCTGGCTATGGTCAACGCCACAATGGCCGCGCTCCTACAGCTTCGTTCGCATGAGGAAATTCACAACATCCGTTTTAGCGAAGCCGCTGCGGAGGTCTAAGGAATCAGCAACATGAATCTCGATAATATTCCAACCATTAAAGGTGCCACGCACCCAACTAAGCGTCTTGGACGTGGTGAAGGTAGCGGTCACGGTAAAACTTCCGGTAAGGGGCACAAGGGGCAAAAGGCTCGCTCTGGCGGTGGTATCCGAATCGGTTTCGAAGGCGGTCAAATGCCTCTTTACCGTAAGCTTCCACGCCGTGGTTTTAACAACAAGAACTTCAAGGTTTCTTACCAACTCGTAAACGTCGGACAGCTTGAAAAGCTCGAAGGTGATGTCGTTGATCGTGAGTCTTTGATTCAAGCTGGACTCGTTCGCGACAACAAGCAGGGCGTAAAGCTCCTGGGCGATGGCGAAGTTTCGAAAGCGTATACAATCAAACTCAGCAAGGTTTCTGATTCTGCCAAGAGCAAGATCGAAGCTGCTGGAGGTAAGGTTGAAGTCGCTAGCGAAACGCCTGCTGAAGATAAGGAAGACGCATAATTCGATTCCCCCTGTGGAGTCGAGTAAAGGATAACTACTGATGCTTTCTGCTTTTACAAATTCGCTGAAGATTCCTGAACTGCGCCAGAAGATCTTCTTCACGCTGGCGTTGTTGTTCATTGCCCGGGTTGGCGCGAACATTCCACTTCCTGGGATGAACATCGCACCCATTCAGGCATTCTTCGCGGATCAAGCGAATGCGGGAGGTGGTCTCGTTGGCATGTTTAACATGTTCAGCGGGGGAGCGCTTTTGAATGGTGCACTTTTTGCACTGGGCATCATGCCTTACATCAGTGCGTCGATCATCATGCAGTTGGTCGGGGCGGTTTTCCCAGTCATTGCTCGTTTGCAGCAAGAAGGGGATGTGGGCCGCCAGAAGATCAATCAATACACTCGCTATCTGACGCTGGGTATTTGTGTGGTTCAAGGTTTGTTGTTATTGGTCGCTCTTTCGACCAATCCAGCAAGCCTGATTGGGCAAGGCTTCAATCCTGCGGAATACGGCAAGGTCGTGATTGCAGGTCAGGTTCCTTTCTTGATTACAGGCACCATCTTCCTGACTGCCGGCACCATGATCATGGTCTGGCTCGGGAGCAAATCACGCAGCGTGGTATCGGTAACGGTATTTCCTTGCTGATTACGGTGAACATTATCTCTGGCTTGCCAGGCGCGGTGGCTTCGGCTTACCAAATGTTTGTAGCTCCGGTCGGCTCTGAGGGCACATCTCTGGGAGTGCCGGAAGGTGTGTTGATGTTGGCTCTGTTGTTTGCTGTGACTGCCGCTCTGGTTGCGATCACACAAGCACAGCGTAAGATTCCTGTTCAGTACGCAAAACGTGTCGTGGGCCGTAAGGTTTATGGTGGGCAAAGCTCGTTCCTGCCACTTAAGGTCAATTACGCAGGTGTGATGCCGGTCATCTTCGGTAGTGCTATCCTGATGTTTCCTACGCAGATTCTATCTTACTTGGGAAGTGCGACGGGTATGCGCTTCTTCAACGATTTTGCGGATTCTCTCGGCCGTGGTCAATTTGCCTACTACTTCATTTTTGGCCTATTGATTCTGGTATTTTCTTACTTCTGGGTCTCCATGATGTTTAAGCCTATTCAGATCGCGGATGATTTGAAGAAGAATGGCGGTTACATTCCTGGTGTGCGTCCTGGAGAGCCTACTGCGAAGTTCCTGGATCACATTATGACGCGACTCACCTTGTTTGGTGCGCTTTCGCTGACGGTGATCGCAGTCTTTCCTGATATTTTGCTTTTTGCATACAACGTTCCCTTCAGTGTCGCGATTTTCTTTGGTGGCACCGGGATGTTGATTACCGTGGGTGTCATTCTTGATACCATGCGCCAAATCGAAACTTACCTCTTGCAGCGTCACTACGACGGCTTCTTGAAGAAGGGTAAGATTCGTGGTCGTTCCTCGGCGCGTAATAAGCAACTCGTCGATGCCGCTGGTCTTCAGGATTTCTGGACGGCATGGCGCCCATTGTTGTTTGTCGGTATCGCGCTTTTCGTTCTGGGAGTGATCTCCTGGTTCCTGAATCCTAGCTGAGTCCATTGTGACGGCTAATTTGTCCGAAGGTGTGATCTCGTATTACTTCTTCGTTTTAATTTGTTCTTTGATCCATCTCCTCACTACGTAATCTGATGAAATACATTCGCTCTGACGAAGAAATTCAATCGATCCGCGAAGCATGCCAGATCGCAGCGACCGTTTTAAAGCGGCTCGTCGATGTGGTTGAAGAGGGGATGACTACTTATGATCTCGATCAACTCGGCCGCAAAGCCATGGAAGAGTTGGGAGCTGAAAGTGCCTGTTATAATTATCGTGCAGGCGATCAGGTCTTTCCCGCTCATACCTGTCTTTCCGTGAATGAAGAAATCGTTCACGGCATTGGCACAATGCGCCGAGTGATCCAGCCAGGAGATGTCGTTTCTATCGATGTCGTCGTTAAATATCGGGGATTTATTGGTGACAATGCCAGCACCGTGTTGATTGAGCCGGTTGCTGACGAGAATGCCGCCTTGGTCGATGCGACGCGTGAATCGCTAAATTATGCGATCAGTTTTGCGAGAGCAGGCAATCGTGTCGGCGATATTTCCAATGCCGTGGAGCGTTTCATCAAGCGCCACAACTATGGAATCGTTCGTGATTTTGTAGGCCATGGCGTGGGAGCCACGATGCACGAAGCGCCCCAAATTCCGAATTTTGGGCGTCGCGGCAGTGGTGCACTCCTCAAGCCGGGCATGTGTCTCGCAATTGAGCCCATGATTAACATGGGCACCTCGAAAATAGAAATGCTGGACGATGGTTGGACGGCCGTCACCAAAGATCGTAAGCCCTCTGCTCACTTCGAGCATACAGTGCTCGTGACCAACGGGGAACCGGAAATTTTAACAATTCCGCAGAATTAACTTTTCAAACTAACTTAAATCACTATTTTACACCGTTTTCCCGCAATCCAGCGGGTGACCAACCATCTAAATATCATGCCACGTATCCTTGGAGTCGATATCCCCGCAAATAAGAAGCTAGTCTACTCGCTTCGTTACATCTATGGCATCGGGCCAACACGCGCCGAAGCTATTGTAGCCGAATCTGGTTTCGATGCAGATCGCCGTGCCGGTGACCTCAGCGAAGAAGAGGTGAATCAGCTCGCATCGATCGTGGCCGACAAGCAGTTCGTCGTAGAAGGTGATCTCCGTCGTGAGCGCACTGCGAATCTGAAGCGTCTTTCCGCTATCCGTTGCGTGCGTGGTATGCGCCACATGCGTGGTCTGCCCGTTCGTGGTCAGCGCACTAAAACTAATGCCCGCACACGTAAAGGCGCGGTCAAGCCGGTTCGCAAGTAACCGCCAATAACTTTTAAAAGGAATTTCCTATGAGCGAAGAAGAAAACACATCTGTCGAAGAAGAAAAAGTAGTGGCTGCGGCTGCTACGGATGAAGCTGCCGAGCCTGAAAAGAAGAAGGAAGTCACTGCTGAAGATCTTCTGAAGAGTGATTTGGACGGGGTTAAGATCCGCCGTGCGAAGGGTAGTAAGAATATCACTACTGGCATCGTCAACGTGCTCGCCACTTTCAATAATACAAAAGTTACTTTCTGTGATGCGCGCGGTAATGTCATTTCCTGGTCCAGTGCCGGTAAATGCAACTTCCGTGGCTCTCGTAAGTCCACTGCCTATGCCGCTCAGGTCGTCACACAAGACGCCGGTCGCGTAGCCATGTCTCACGGTATGAAAGAAGTCGTCGTCAAGCTGAATGGCCCTGGTATGGGACGTGACTCAGCTGTCCGCGCACTCCAATCTCTTGGCATGATCGTCACCGAAATCGTGGATGTGACTCCGGTCCCCCACAACGGTTGCCGCGCGCCTAAGCGTCGTCGTGTCTAATGTGACTCTGCCACATAGATACATATAAATTAGTTAGCAGATAATAAGGAAAATAAAACATGGCCCGTTACACAGGACCCACTACTCGTATCAATCGCCGTTTTGGTCAGGCTATCTTTGCCCCCACCAAGGCATTCGAACGTAAGCCACACCCTCCCGGTCAGCACGGCCCTCGCCTGCGCCGCAAGCTCAGCGATTATGCGGTTGGTCTGAATGAAAAGCAAAAGCTTCGCTTCATGTATGGCATGACAGAGAAGCAGTTCCGCCTTACTTTCGAAAAAGCGAAGGCAACACGTGGTGTTACCGGTGAGATTTTCCTTAAGATGCTGGAATGCCGCTTGGATAGCGTCATCTACCGCCTTGGTTTCGCCAAATCACGTGCTGCGGCACGTCAGTTTGTAGGTCACGGTCACATCGCTGTGAACGGCAAGAAGACCGATATCGCTAGCTTCATGGTAAAAGAAGGTGACGAAATCGAAGTGCGTGAACGCACCTCGTCTCGTCAACTCGCAACTCGTTGCATGGAAGAGAGCCAAGCTCGCACAGTTCCTGAGTGGTTGACACTTAATGCTGACGCGCTCAAAGCCACCGTTAATCGCCTGCCCTCCAACGAGGAGACCGAAGAGTCGATTAACGTTCAATTGATCGTTGAATTCTATAGCCGCTAATCCGGCTTTGTTCATCGTATCATTCGATTATCGCAATAATTGTAACCAGCTAGAGAAAAGTCCATTATGCCAAAGCGCTTAGGAAAATTCGAACTTCCAAATCGTCTGTCCAAGGTTGAAGAAACCGCGACAGACACTTTCGCCACCTTTACAGCTGAGCCGTTTGAGACCGGTTACGGTCATACGATCGGCAACTCGCTTCGCCGTGTGCTTCTTAGCTCGATTGAAGGTGCTTCGATTACCTCGATCAAAATCGATGGTGTGCAACATGAGTTCCAAAGCATCGAAGGTGTTGTAGAGGATGTCACTGACATCGTTCTTAACCTTAAGAAGGTCCTCCTCGTCTCTGACTCTCGCGAAACAGCGACACTGCTGATCGATGTGAATCGTGATGGCAAAGTGACTGCTGCAGACATTCAAGAAGATGCGAATTTCAAGGTGATCAATCCAGATCAATTGATCTGCACACTGGATCGCCCGCAGCGTTTTCTCGCCGAGCTTGAAGTTAAAGTAGGCCGTGGATATTGCACCGGTGAAGAGAATAAGAAGGAAGATCAGCCCATTGGTGTGATCCCCATCGATTCTCTTTTCAGCCCTGTTCGCTTGGTCAAGTATTCCGTTGAGAACACCCGTGTGGGCCAATCAATGGATTATGACAAGCTGATCCTCGAAATCACCACCGACGGTCGTGTCAGCCCGGACGATGCACTCAAGCAATGCGCCGCAATCCTTAAGCACCACCTCGATGTGTTCGACGAAGTTTCTCAAGACGACGTCGAGTTCGAGAGCGAAAGCAAGGAAATCAGCGAAGAGCAAAATCGCCTACGCAAGCTGCTTAACATGAGCGTGAACGAAATCGAGCTATCGGTCCGTGCTGCGAACTGCCTCAACAATGCGAACATCACCACTGTGGGTGAACTCGCCATGAAGTCTGAACAAGAGATGCTCAAGTATCGCAACTTCGGTAAAAAGTCGCTCAACGAAATTAAAGATAAGCTCGAACAACTCGGTCTTTCCCTTGGTATGAAGATCGACGAACGCCTCCTTGAAAAGGGTAGCGAACTTTAATCGCTCACTTTTCCCTCCCCTTTAGTAGAAAGAAATTTAGACAATGCGTCACAATAAGAGAAAACATAAACTCGGCGTTTCCGGGCCACACCGTTCCGCAATGATGGGCAATCTCGCGACTGCTCTCATCACACACGGCCGCATCGAAACGACCATATCCAAGGCACGCGCCCTTCGCCCTTTCATCGAGAAGATCATTACGCTCGCTAAGAAGGCTGAAAAGGCCAACGACGCTGCTCGTAAGCTTCACTACCGTCGCCTCGCGATTTCTCGCGTTCGCGATAAAAAGGCTGTCGCTAAGCTTTTCGACGAACTTGTTACTGAGTTCACCGAGCGCAATGGCGGTTACACTCGTATCTACAAGCTAGGTCAACGTATCGGTGATGCGGCTGAAATGGCTCTGATCGAATTCGTTGATGGTAACGACGAAGGTTACAACCCAAAGCCTAAGAAGAAGGCTGCCAAGAAAGCCACTAAGAAGGCTGCGAAGAAAGCTGCCGCTAAGGAAGCGCCTGCTGAAGAAGCACCCGCAGCTGAGGCAGATGCTGAAGAAGCACCTGCTACTGAGGAAAAGAAAGACGCGTAAGCGCTTCTCTCCACTCTTTTTAACTAGCCCGTTCTCTCACGAGAACGGGCTTTTTTATGTCAATTTATTGGAGTTGCGCCTTTTGGCTGCTTTCGCTCAGTGGCTGATACCGTCTAAGGAGAGACTCCAGCATTTTTCTTCCTCGCCGAACGCGCATCAAAAATTCTTAATTCCCATTTATGCACGCACCCATCGACTCAGCCACCGCCGACTTTATCCACCGCCTACCTAAAACGGAGACGCATCTCCACATCGAGGGAGCTTTGCCGTATCAATTGCTGCAGCAGCTCGATCCCGACAAATTTCAGCATTCGCAGCCGTGTTGGAAGCCTGATTTTAAATGGAAGTGCTTTGAAGACTTTGAATCGCACTTGATCGAGCACGCGATGCACTGGTTCACCACCCCAGAGCGTTACCATGAGGCCGCTAAGGTGATCTTTGCCGGTCACCTGGCTCAGAATGTTCGTTATGTTGAGACTTCCTTTCATGCTGGTATGATCGAGTTTTTAGGTATTCCTGGTCCGGAAATTGTGAATGCCATACGCTCCGCAGCACCCGCCGGTCTCGAAGTGCGGGTCTTTATGGGGATGGCGCGTAATTGCTATAACCCAACACTGGCACCCGTCCTGGAAGATTGTGTCACCTGGGAGGGACTTTCGGGGCTTGATTTGCACGGAGTCGAATATTTGCCTTTGGAATTATGGACGGCTAAGCTGTGGGAGAAGGCGCGTTCGCATGGTCTGGAGACAAAAGCACATGCGGGCGAGTTTGGGCCAGCTGCTCACGTGCGAGAGGCGATTGAAGTGCTCGGTAGTAAGCGTATTCAGCATGGCATACGTGCCATTGAGGATGATGCCGTAGTGCAACTCGCGATTGATGCTGGGGCGACTTTTGATGTCTGTCCGATTAGCAACGTGAAACTCGATGTGGTGGACAGCTTGGAACAACATCCCATCCGCCAGTTTTTTGAGCGCGGGCTTCGTTGCACGATTAGTACCGACGATCCTTTTTCATTTGGAAATACAGTGGAGGATGAGTATGCCGCATTAAGCGCGGGCTTAGCTTTCTCTAATGACGAGTTGAAACAGCTTGCGAAGAATGGTTTTGAAGTCGCGCTCGTGGATGCGAGTTACCCGTGCCAAATGGATTGCTGAGCTGGATGCCACAGTATAGTGGTGTCAGGTCTGGCACTGGGAATGAGGACTCACTTTGAAATTTCCATTTTGTGGCTTTGACCTTGGCGTTTAAATCGTTCGCATTGCAGTTATGGAACCAAACTTTTCAAAACTGGCTGGTGTATTGACTGGCTTCTCAACAAATCTTCAAAAGGGCGAGCGCGTGTTGATCGATGCGTTTGACATCCCTGAGGCCATGGTGGTGGCTCTTGTTCGTGCGGCTCGTGAGCGTGGGGCTGTGCCATTTGTGAATGTGCAGAACGCACGCATCAACCGTGAGTTGATCAATGCAGTCGATGCCGAGCAGTTTGAAACCCAGGCAACTTGGGAGCTGGCACGTATGCAGAAGATGGATGCATACATTGCTGTGCGAGGTTCAGACAACATTTTCGAGATGTCAGATGTGGATCCCGCCAAGGTGGGGCAAGTGATGAAGGCGATGAAGGCTGTGCTCGACTATCGTGTGAATAAAACCAAGTGGGTGATTCTGCGCTGGCCGACCCCGGCGATGGCACAGCAAGCCATGATGAGCACTGAGAGTTTTGAAGACTTCTTTTTTCGGGTTTGCACCCAGGATTACAGCCGTATGACGGAGGGCATGGCGGCATTGGAGGCACTTATGACTGCGACCGATCGTGTCGAGTTGAAAGGGCCCAATACCGATCTGCGTTTTTCAATCAAGGGCATCAACGCGGTGGCTTGTGGTGGCACGCACAATATTCCCGATGGTGAAGTGTTCTCCTGTCCGGTTAAAGACTCGGTTGAAGGCGAGATCACTTATAATGCGCCCACCGTCTATCAAGGCACTTCTTTTGATCGCATTCACCTCAAGTTTGAAAAAGGGAAAATCGTGCATGCCGATGGCACCAATGCGGGCCGTCTTAACGAGATTCTGGATTCCGATGCAGGGGCGCGTTATATTGGTGAGTTCGCGATTGGGTTCAATCCACACATTCTGGAGCCCATGCGCGACATCCTCTTTGATGAGAAGATTGCCGGTTCTTTCCACTTCACACCCGGTCAAGCCTATGAAGAGGCTGACAATGGTAATCGCTCGCAAGTGCACTGGGACATGGTGCAGATCCAGCGGCCCGAATACGGTGGCGGTGAGATTTGGTTCGACGGTGAGCTGATCCGCAAGGATGGTCTCTTCGTGAAAGAGGAGCTCAAGAAGTTGAACCCTGAGTATTTGCTCGGTTCCTAAAAAAGTCACTTGCAAGATGCTTCGGTTCAGAGCTTCTTGGAGACATTAAGATGGAAAAAGGTTATCAAGTCATCGCGCGCCGCTGGCGTCCTAAGCAGTTCAGTGAATTGGTGGGGCAAGATCACATCGTGCGCACCTTGAGTAATGCCATCGAGAGCAAGCGCATTGCGCACGCCTATCTCTTTGTCGGCCCACGCGGCACGGGGAAGACTAGCACCGCTCGTTTGTTCGCCAAAGCGCTCAATGCCGAGGGGGGACCGAGTGCCACGCCCGATAATGAGTCCGAGACCAGTCAGGCCATTATGAACGGCTCCTGCATGGATGTGATCGAAATCGACGGTGCGTCCAATAATAGCGTCGAGCAAGTGCGCAGTCTGCGTGAGGAGTGCCAATTTGCACCGGCCCAGTGCACTTATAAGATCTACATCATCGACGAGGTGCACATGCTCTCGACGGCTGCGTTCAACGCCTTGTTGAAAACTCTGGAAGAGCCGCCCGAGCATGTGAAGTTCTTCTTTGCCACCACCGAGGCGCACAAGGTGCTGCCTACCATCGTCTCGCGCTGTCAACGCTTTGAGTTTCGCCCGATTTCGGACGATGTGATCGTCGGAAAGTTGACCGAGATTTGCGAATCAGAGGAGATTCAAGTCGAGCCAGCCGCTCTGGCATCGATTGCTCGCCTCGCCAATGGCGGGATGCGTGATGCCCAATCGATTCTCGATCAAATGATTTCTTTTTGTGGCAGCGATATTAAAGAGAGTGATGTGCTCGACGTCTATGGCTTGGTTTCGGATGAGCGGATCGCTCAGTTGGCGCAGGCGCTTGCCTCCTTGGATTACGCAGCCATTATCGCAGCGGTGGATGAGTTTGCAGTCGAAGGACGCGACCTCTTTCGCATCTTGATCGACCTTGAAGCACACGCACGTGGAGCATTGCTTGATGCCATTCAAAATGGTGGCAATACGACCAAACTGGGCGGCGAGATGAGCACCGAGTCGATTATGCGTATGCTCGATGCCTTGCACCGAGGAGAAGCGTCCGTGCAGAAGGGCCTTTCCGAGAAAGTGAATTTCGAAGTCGTGCTCTTAAAAGCAGCTGAAGAGTCTCGCTCGCGTGCGATCGACAGCTTGATCAAGCAAGTGGCTGCAGCTGGTGGTGGAGCCGGTGATGCCGGCGAAAAAAAAAAGCCCTAGTGATTCCAGCCGCTGATGGTGGCGGGGCCATCGTTGATGAATCGCCCCATGGAAATCCGATGGAGGCAGCGACGGCTGTATCTGCACACGAATCCGTTGAGAACCCAGGGGACTTGCTAACCGCTGCGCTCAATGGTGAAATCAGCGATGAAGAGCTTGAAGCAGTGGATAAAGCCCTCGATTCAATGATGTTGGGGGAGGCGGCCGTATCTAAGTTGTCAAAGGGTAAACCATTGCTCACGGTCGAGGAGGCTGAGGCGAAGTTAAGTCCAGGTATTTTGGAGGCTCTCGCGACGAAGTTCAAAGGTAGTCTCACTCAAGTCCGTCATATTGATGAGCAAGATAAGATGTTTTAGGCAGCCATTGCTGCTTAGACAATATGCACTGCACTTTCTAAATCGCAGGACGCATGGGCTTTGGGGATTTTTTCTGCAGAACAATTTTGGAGTAGAATGATTTTTCCCTTTGGGCACTGGGCCTGGCAGAGCTGACTGCGTGGGACGCAGAGCCCCGTGTGAGTGTAGCGGATCTGCGAAGCCGTTTCGACCGGCGGTTGTAGTGCTGCCGCAACTCGAAATCGCTTTGCGAGTGGCCTCGGTTCTCAGAACCGGGGAGGGGGCTGACTCTGGTATTTTTTAGGCTTAAGGTGCAGCTTCATCAGTTGTTGGGGCTGCGGGTGCAGCTTCTGCGGGGGCCGGAGGCTCGTCGTCGATGAGCCCGATGTCGCGGCCGACGCGGCCGACGTCGAAGAAGCTGACGTAGACGACGAAGCCTAAGAGTAAGATCATGAAGGCGCCTTGCACGTTTTCCATCACCTTCTGGGGCAAGGGACGACCGATTACTTTGGAAATGGTGGCGAATAGCATGTGCCCGCCGTCCAATACGGGGATCGGCAGTAGGTTGAAGATCGCGAGGTTGACGTTGATCAGCGCTAGCATCCATAGCAGGTCAATGAAGCCGATCTGCGCCATGCGGGTGAGCCCGTGGACGATGCCGACGGGGCCGCTCATGTTTTTCACGTGCACGTCGGAGTTCTTATGCAGTAGTGCGAAGAGGGTCATCTTCATCGTTTCGGCGAAGCGATAGAGCTGGTCGATGGGATTGTAGTGCACGATCTCAGTCTTGTCCTGGAAGTCGTAGGCGAAGCCGAAACGTGGGCTGTTTTCGCCTTCTTTGATACGTGGCTGAATCGGTAGTGTGATCTCTTTACCGTCGCGTTCGACGGTGACGTTGATGCTGCGGTCGCCGTGATTGGCTAGGTAGGTGCTGAGGAAGGCGCCAGAGATGATCTCTTCGCCGTCGAGTTTAATTAAACGGTCCATCGGCTGTAGGCCGGCTTCCATTGCAGGCATGCCGGGTTCGAGGCGCATCACGATGGGGGCAGAGGTCTCGTCGGTCTCTGGCTCGATGCCGATGTAGCGCATGCGCTCACTGGAGACGAGCTCGGGGTAGACGGTAAATTCCATGGCTTGGCCATCGCGCAGAATGCCGACTTCGACTAGGCGGCGTCCGTTTTCGCCCGCTTCTTTGCCGACGCTGGTGGCGATGGCATTTTGGAAATACCACCAGTCGGGCACTTGCTTGTCGTCGATGCTGTAAATGCTGTCGCCCTCACGTATGCCAGCCGCATAGGCGGGGCCGGGCACGATCTCGCCATCGGCGTTTCGGATTTCTTCAGCGACGAAGCCCACGGTGGTGGATTTTACGATTTCACGTCCGACGCCCCACAATACCAGCGAGAGCACGAGGGCGAAAATGAGATTAAAGACCGCGCCCATTACGGCGACGATCATCTTGTCGGCATAGGAGATCGGGGGCAGGCGGTCGGCGTCTTCTTTTTCACCGCCTTCGATGCGTCCCATGTCGGCGAGTTGTGGCAAGGACACGTAGCCACCGAGGGGAAGTAGTGAGAGGCGGAAGTCGGTGCCGTTACGGTGCCAGCCGAAGAGGCGTGGGCCGAAGCCGATGGAAAAGCGGTCGGCGATCAGACCGCGTTTTTTGGCTGCAATGAAATGGCCGAGTTCATGGATGAAAATGGAAAATCCGAGCGCAAAGAGAGCGAGGGCGATGTAGAGGATTGTGGAAAACATGTTTGGATTTATTGAAAGCGGTGTGTTTGAGCAATCGCGCGCGTTTCGGTGTCGATTTGAAACAGTTGGTCGAGGCTAGGCAGTTGTGGTGCAGTGATGTGGCTGAGACTATGCTCGATTAGCTTAGGAATTTCAAGGTAGGCGATCTCTTTGGCCAAGAAGCGTTCGACAGCCACTTCATTGGCGGCGTTGAAAATTGCGGCTGACGCGCCGCCGCTGCGGAGCGCATCGTAGGCGAGTTGCAGGCAGGGATATTTGTTGAAGTCGGGCGCTTTGAAGTCGAGTGAGAAGGCTGTGCGGAAATCCGTCGTGGGCTCCACGCCCGGCGCACGGTCGGGGTAGAGGAGACAGTGTTGGATGGCGAAGGTCATCGATGGGGGGCTGAGTTGCGCGAGAATGGAGCCGTCGATAAACTGAACAAAGGAGTGCACCACGCTCTGGGGGTGAATGACCACTTCGAGACGCTCGGGTTCCAGTCCGAAGAGCCAGTGTGCTTCGATCAGTTCCAGGCCTTTATTGGCCATGGTGGCGGAATCGACCGTGATCTTGGGCCCCATCGACCAGTTGGGGTGTTGGGTCGCCATCTCGGGCGTGACATGGTCTAATTCGCTGCTGGGGGTGTCGCGGAACTGTCCACCAGAGGCAGTCAGAATCAACTTGTCGACTTGGTTCGCCGGGTGCCCTTGTAGGCACTGAAAGATCGCGTTGTGCTCGCTATCGGTGGGGAGTAAACGCACGCCTTTGCGTTTGGCGGCTTCGATTACGTGCGCGCCACCGAGCACCAGCAGCTCTTTGTTGGCTAGGGCGATGTCTTTGCCAGCTTCGATTGCGGCCAAGGCGGGGCGCAGGCCGGCGGCGCCAACTACGGCGACCAATACGATGTCGGCGGCATCGAGTGTGGCGAGTTCTGCGAGGGCTTCTGCGCCGCAATTGAGATTGGTGGCGGGTGGGAAGTTGCCGGCTTGTTTGGCGCTTTGGTAAGCTTTCTCATCCTGCAGCACGGCGTGCGGCACGTCGAACTCGTGACAGATCTGGGCCAGTTCGGCATGGCGACTGTGTGCTGCGACCCCGATGAGTTCGAGTCGATCTTTATGTTCGCGCAGCACGCGTAGTGTGCTGCTGCCGATCGAGCCAGTGGCACCGAGTAGGATGATTTTTTTGCGGGCTACCATCTAGAACAGCATGTATTTAAAGAATAAATACCCCAGCGGAGCGGTTAGGATGAGGCTGTCAGTTAAATCGAAGATGCCGCCAATGCCGGGAATGATTTTTCCGGAATCTTTAACATCGGCCTGACGTTTAAACGCCGATTCGACCAAGTCCGATGCTATGGAAGCGATGCCGATCGGAATGGCGATCAGTGCGCATAGCCACCAGCTGAAATTTGCTGGTGCAAGTGTGTGAAAGACGCCGGTCAGGATGATGCCGATCAACATCGAGAAGGCGATGCCACCAGCGGCACCTTCGTAGGTCTTCTTCGGACTGATCACGGAGAGGGGCGTTTTTCCTAGTTTCATGCCGACCAGTAGGCCGCCGACATCCGCGCATTTCGCCACGGCCACGGTCCATACCGCGAGGAACATGCCGGTGGCTGCGCTCTCGCCATTGAGTTCGGCCAGTTTTACGATTTTAATTAAGAAGTGTAGTAAATAGGGCACATACAGGAGCCCGAAGAGTGTCGGCATGAAGCTGCGCAAACGGCCAGCTTGTAGGTCGAGGCGAATGATTGTGAGCGTGAGCACCACAAAGCTGAGCACAAAGAGGTCGTTGCCTGAATCAATACCACTGATGTAGTAAGCGCCGATGCTAATCACGGCACCCGCAGTGAGACCGATTTTCTTCATCGGCTTGAGCCCCATCTTTTCGAAGAGTTGGTAGAGCTCCAACTGAGTCAAAAAGGCGAGGATGGCGACTAGAAAGACGCCGGCGTGGACTCCAAAGAGCCAGAGCGAGATGGCTAGAATGGTCCAGAGCGCGGCGAAACTAAAGATACGTTGCTGCATGTTTTGTGGGGGGCGTGGGGTTATTTGGATTTTAACTGTTCAGTGGTCTTGCCGTAGCGGCGTTCGCGAGAGGCGTATTCGACCAAGGCGGTTTTGAACTCGGCTTCGTTAAAGTCCGGCCAGAGCACGGGGCTGAAGTAGATTTCTGCATATGCTGACTGAAGCATTAAAAAATTGCTTAGTCGGCACTCGCCGGATGTACGGATTACGAGATCCGGGTCAGGCATGTCACGGGTGTAGAGATAGTGGCGAAAGGTATCGTAGTCGAGCTGATCCAGATCGAGCACACCGGCTTTCGAGGCTTGAGCGATCTCTTTGACAGCATCCAGCACCTCTGTGCGGGAGCCATAATTGAGGGCCAAGCCGAGGGTGTATTCGTCGAAGTCTTGTGTCGCTTCTTCGGACTTGTAAAGGAGCGTCTGAATGTGTGCGGGGAGTTCGCGGTAGCGGCCGATGACCTTTAGCCGGATTTTGCGTTTAATCAGCTCGGGCAGTTGTTCGCGCAAAAAGCGGTCGAGCAGGTTCATGAGTGCGTCGACTTCGTCTTTGGGACGGTTCCAGTTCTCGACACTGAAGGCATATAGGGTGATGTTGCGGACCTTATTGTCTTGGGCTGCTTTTAGGACGCGTTTGATTGCTTCCGCGCCGCGACGATGTCCTTCGATGCGGGGAAGTTTGCGTTGCTTGGCCCAGCGGCCATTGCCGTCCATGATAATGGCGACGTGTTGTGGAGTCTTCGATGCGGTCATGCGTCTTGGTCAGTCTTTAGGGAGAAAAGTAGCGTCTCGATCGGCAGTGTCGGTACTGCGAATCATGATATTTTCCCGATAAAAGCATTTGCAGGTAGTGGCGCAAGGGTAGAGCCAGTGTATTTTACTGCAGTTTCCGTGTCAGAATCTCGCTTGTCAGTAAGGTTTGCGAGTGTACTCTTTCCTTATGGCGACCTATACATACGAGACCATTCCACAGCATGAGGGTGAAGAACCCATTCAATTTGAGCTGCAGCAATCGATGAAAGACGCGCCTCTGACTGTGCATCCGGAGACGGGTGTGCCAGTGCGACGCTTGATTTCTGGTGGCTTCGGCTTTACTGGCACTGCCAAACAGGATTCCGGCGGAGGGCATTGTTGTGGCAGCCAAGGCTGTGGCTGCCACTAAGCTCTAAACTAGATTTGGAAGTCGCTGCCACCTGTCACTTCGTGCAGGCCGCATTCGCGCTTGAGGCCACCAAAACGGGTCTCTTCCTCGGTCATGCCGACGCCGAGTTTTTTGGTGCTGTGCCAGTCGCCGACCGAGACATAGCCTTGGTCCCAGAGCGGGTGGTAAGGGAGTCCGTTCTCAGTCAAATACTCGTATACATCGCGATCATTCCAGTCGATGATAGGGTAAATCTTAGTCGTTTTATTTTGGCTTTCGACGACTTTACGCTCGCTGCGTGAACTGGATTGAGTGCGGCGCAGACCGGAGAGCCATGCCGTCGCACCCAGCTCTTTGACTGCGCGGTTCATCGGCTCGACTTTGTTGATTAAATTATAACGCTCGAGACCCTCGATGCCTTTTTCCCATAGTTTTCCATAGAGAGCCTCTTGCTGTGCCGCCGTTTGCAGTGGAATATAGGTTTTGAGGTTTAGATTGAGACGTTCTGTCAATTCCGCGGCGAAGGTGTAGGTCGCTGGAAATAAATAGCCGGTATCCACGAAGATGACCGGAATCTTGGGAATCAGCGTCGACACCAAGTGGAGCATGACTGCGCTCTGCACTCCAAAACTGGTGGTGAGCACGAGCTGCTCGCCGTAAGTTTCGTAGGCCCAACGCACCCGTTCGGTCGCGGAGGCGAGCTCCAGATCCAGGGATTCGGTGTGGGCTGTTTGTGCGGTTTCAATCTGACTCATGTAGCTTATCTTTAGTTTTTGAGTCAGAAAGTCAAGATAGCCGTTTAGAAAAATCCGAAACTTTGTCCGTCCAAGCGCTTGGGGTAGCCGTCGCGCTTGATGCTGTCGATATCGCTGCGTGAGAAATCCTTGAGTTTAAAAACGGGTAAAATGGGGCGACCTTCGTTGGTCGTTTGATAGTCGACGCCTTTTTCCTCGATGAATAGGTAGCAGCCGAATTCACCGCCGGGGATTTCGCCGATCAGCACGGTTAGCTCGGTCGGTTCGTTCGGGGCGAGTTTGAACCAGTCACCTACTGTGAGTTTTGGTAGATATTGTGATACGGGGGGGGCGGCGTGTTGGGGCTCGTCACTGGGGCTCCATTTTCCCGGGTTGGACTCGGTAAAGCCTGCGGACAGCACAGTCTTGCCTTTGACGCCGACGATTAGGATGTCGTCGGCGGTGCCGACAAAGCGAAAACTGCCGCCTTTGGCTGAGCGGAACTGCCCCTGGTAGACGGCAATCCATTGACTAGGTTCGACCAGTGTATCGACACCAAAAGCACGCGGCGCCTCGTCGGCGTTGATCAAGGGGATGTAGAAGTGAGTGGCGTAGAGTTTTTGTGGGGCGTTGAAGAATTTACGGAATTCACGTAGGTTGTAATTGCGCAAGAAGTCTTTGCCTGCGTCCATCCAGCCTTCCTTAGGGGGATTCTCGCGGTAGCGGTCTTGCTTGAAATCGATAAAGGTGCCCTCCAGTGCGCCTGCCAGTGGGGAGGTGTTTCCAAAGAGGGTGGCGAAGCCGCCGCTTTCGCCGGAGCCGCCACCGATGCCCCCGATTCCACTGGCACTGCCACGTGCTTTGATCGTGGTTTGGTGCGTGCTGGGCTTGGGGAGGTCGATTTTTGGTAAATTCAGGTCGGAAGGTTGATCCACTGCAATCGGGATTTGGGTGGATAGCGCAGTCGAACGTTGGGAGCGCATTGTCTTCATCTTGTATTCGCGCTGCTGTGGTTGAATCGCTTCGGGTGGGGGCACGACTACCATTTCGACTTCTTCTTCAGTTAATATTGTTAAGATTTTCCAACTCCCCAGCACGAGGCCGACCAGTAGGTGTAGCACTAGACTGCCTATGAGTATGAATAGTAGCGGGCGGCGAACGAGTCGCTGCATGCGGGTGGGGGGCTGTGGGGGGATATCGCTCATGGAGTGCTAGTAAGCTAGGTCAGCTGCGAGCTGCGGCAAACAACCTATTTGTTCAACTGTCAAATAGGGCTGGTTTAGATATTTGCCAGTATTCGCTGTCATGGTAGGGCACGCTACCTCGAAACCTGTTCCCCTGTCTTTGAGCCCCATGTCTAACTTACGCCTTTTTATCCTGATTGCTCTGTCGGCCGTTACTTTGTCTGCGCGCTCGATTGAGCTGACGATTCCCAAGCTGGATTTGTCGGCACAAAGTACTTCCATCTGGCTGGCACTGGATGTCGGGGCGGGTTTTGGGTCGACTGCGGTGTCTGTAGATGCCGAGCGTCGAGTCTTTCTCGCGTTTCAAGCCGACCTTGTGCTGCAGCTCAATCGGTATGGAGAGGTGCTTGCGGCACGCCATTATAAAGACTATCGCTGGCAAGCGATGTCGCACGATGGAATCGCTGTGACCCTTGAGGGAAATCAATTGAAGCTCTCGCTGCCAGCGGGTGATCCGCACGATCGAGCGCGGGCAGTACAATGGTTTACTGTGAGTGATACGGGCGATCTGGCACCGGAGAAACAATATATCACGCGGCGGGCGAATGAAGTGTATTTGCCATTCTACTACGTGCCGAATGCTTCGGGCGGTATGGAGCCACGTGGGCGTTATGGTGTGCTGGATGCTCGGCCAGTTATTTATCAAATGTTACCACGCCTCTTCGGGAACGAAAACGAAACTCGCAAGGTGAACGGCACACTAGCGGAAAACGGTAGCGGAAAATTCAGTGATCTGAGCGAGTCTGTTTTGCATGGTTTGCGTAGCGATGGCTTTAGCCACATTTGGTTGACTGGTTTGCTCCAGCAAGCGACGTCCACCGATTACCGCGAAGCTGGACAACGCGCTGACGACCCTGATCTGCTTAAAGGCATCGCTGGCAGCCCTTACGCCATCCGCGATTACTTTGATGTTTCACCTGACTATGCCGACGAGCCTACACAGCGTCTGCAAGAGTTTAAAGCCTTGGCTGCTCGCATGCAGGCAGCCTATCTCAAGGTCATTATCGACTTTGTGCCTAATCACGTCGCTCGCAGTTATGCATCGGACATTCGTCCAGAGCTGGCCTTTGGTGTTAATGACCGTCAGGACGTCTATTTTGATTCCGATAACAACTTTTACTATCTGACTAAAGAGCTTACCTCCGGCGAAGCTCCGCTGCGCTTACCTACGGTCGATCCAAAGTCGGGACAAATTATCAACGAAACCGCATGCCTTGTTGGTAATGCCGACGGCTACTTCGCCCCCGAGAACGTGCATGGGCGCGTCACTGGTAATAACGTCGTCTCTTGGCGGCCCTCCAACGGTGACTGGTATGAAACCATCAAGCTCAACTATGGTTTCGATTTCCTTAATCGCGATGCGCCCCCGCAATACCCCAGCGCCGTTAGTCCGCGGGCCCGCATCCCTGATACCTGGAAGAAGATGGATGCGATCATCGCCTATTGGCAGCGGCTTGGAGTCGATGGCTTTCGAGCCGACATGGCGCATATGGTGCCGCCTGAGTTCTGGAAATGGCTAATTCATCGCGCCCGTGAGCGTAACTCCGATGTGCTGTTCTTTGCCGAGGCATATAATGATGACCCTGCTAAAGTGCCTGGGCATGATCCTGCGATACCGCGTGATGATAACGTGATGCTGGCTTTGCTGGATGCTGGTTTTCATGCCGTGTATGACGATCCCGCATATGATAGCTTAGAGCATCTTTACACCGGTAAAGCGTGGGCGAATGATCTGCAATATGTGGAGGAGGGGCTGGGGGCATTCTTCTTTGATTGTGCCCTGCGTTATGCGGAGAACCATGATGAGATCCGGCTAGCTCATCCAGATACCTGGGGCGGTCAGGGGATGGAGGTCGGGCGACCTGTTACGGCAACCCTCTTCGGTCTGTCACGTGGCGCGGTCATGCTCTACCATGGGCAAGAAGTCGGCGAGCCGGGCCTCGGGCGTGAGGGCTTCGGAGGGGATGATCAACGCACGACGATTTTTGATTACTGGTCGCTGCCAGAGCTGAATAAATGGTGGAATCACGGCGCTGCCGATGGTGGGCAGCTATCTTCTGAGCAATCGGAGTTGCGTGCATGGTATGTGCGACTGCTGCAGTTACAATCAGAGCCCGCATTTACCCGTGGTAATGCCCTGCTGCTGAATGAGGTAAACCGTGATAATCCCTTTTATGGCAAAGTTGCTGATGTCGGACCTTCTGGTCATTGGTTCTTTGCCTACTTGCGTAGCGATCCCGAAAGCCAATCGCACTACTTGATCACTACTAATTTTCACGCCAATGCAACGCTACGCCACGTGCGTGTGCGTTTGCCGGAGTCTGCGATCACCACATTGGGGCTCTCGCCGGAAGATCCGGGCTGGCTTGTGCTACGTGATCGTTTGGCGGGCGAGGCGCTGGTTGCGCGCGCAGTGCGTGTTGCGGATGCGGTGCGTGAAGGGATTTACCTCGATGGTCTGGAGCCGCAATCTTGCAGCTATTGGAGTATCGAAAAAGTGGATACGGTTCCTGCGGGAGTCGTGCAAAGCCCGAGCGTTGATGCGGGGACCGCTTTTCTTGGTGCCCCGCCATTGCTACGCGCCCGTGCGGGCTCTGAACTGCGGCTGGATTTACGTCGCTTTGGTGACCCGGGCGCGTCACATGCTTTTCGAGTTGAATCCAGCGATATGATACAAGCTCGGATTGATCGCATCAATCATGTGCTCTATTTAAAAGTATCTGAGGCAGCGCGTGGTTTACAGGTGTTACCATTTTCGCTGGAACCACGTCAGTCAACTGGTGCACGGATGCTGAGTTCGTTGCCGCTTGCGATCGAGGCGGTGACAACACAAAAGTTTCGTATCGAAGGTCATGAGCAGGCTGCCTCGGTTTCTTTGGTCGGGGACTTTAATCATTGGAATGATGCCGCACATAGCTTGCATCGTGTTGAGGGCGGTTGGGAAGTGATCACTCAGTTCCAACCAGGCCGCTATTTATATAAATACGTGATCGAGGGTGCCTGGTTGCCGGACCCGACGCAGCAGAGCCGCGAGTCCGATGGATACGGAGGCTTTAATTCTGTCCTCGAAGTTGTGGGTGACGCGGGCGCGAATCGGCCTGCGGCTACTTTGTTTGTAAAGGCAATCGAGGAAAAATCGATCTTACTCCAGGCCAATCAAAAGCTGTCATTGGTTCATGCCGAGGCGTTACCAGAGGATGGTGGCGTTGTTGCGCTTACTAGTGAGGTTGAAGGAGATCGAGTTCGAGTCTCTTTACACGGAGCCGCGCCAGGAACACTTGTGCGAATTCTGGTGGAGAATGCCGTGGGTAAAGTTGGGTTGCCAGTTATTGCATATGCGGGCGAGCCTTCCCGCGATATCTGGCGCGATGACATTATTTATTACGCATTTACCGATCGTTTTTATGATGGAGAAGCCAGCAATTCACAAACAGTCGCGGATCCGAAAGTGCTGCCGGCGGCCAATTATCAGGGCGGTGATTTTCAAGGAATCGAACAAAAACTGAATGCGGGATATTTTGAGGAATTGGGGGTGAATGTACTGTGGCTGGCTCCACTCAATCAGAATCCAGCAGGTTCGTGGCAGGAATATCTCGAACCTTTTCGTCATTATACAGGCTATCATGGCTATTGGCCGGTTGAGCGTTTTGGAGTTGAAAAGCGCTTTGGTGGGGAGTCCGCGCTATTGGAGCTGATCAGTGCCGCGCACGATGACGGTATGAAAGTGTTGTCGGATCTGGTGTTGAAGCACGTGCATGTCGAAAACCCAGTTCGTCAGGAGCGCCCTGAGCTTTTTGGTCAATTGGAATTGAGTGATGGCTCGCGCAACCTGCGTCGTTGGAACGATAATCCATATACGACATGGTTTGAGCCTTTCTTGCCTGCATTTGATTTTCGCAATCCTGCCACGGTGGAGTATCTGCTTGAGGATGCGACTTATTGGATCGATCATTTTAATCTGGATGGCTACCGCTTGGATGCAGTGAAACATATTCGTCCCGATTTTTGGTGGCGATTCCGTACTCGAATACGTGATACATATCCATCAGAGAATCTTTATTTTGTAGGAGAGACTTTTCAGGATCGCCAAGGGATTTCCGACTTTGTGGGGCCGAATATGTTGGATGGGCAGTTTGATTTTCCTCTGTACGATGTGTTGGTGCCGTGCTTTGCACAAGAGCAACTTGGTTTCGATCAACTGGAGTCAGCCTTGCGCGAATCGGAGGAGGTTTATGGGCGCACTGTTCGTATGTCGGCCCTGCTTGGCAATCATGATAAATCGCGTTTTATGGCTTATGCTGATGGTGACTTGCCCAGTGCGGCTTATCCAGACGATGAGGAGGCCGGGTGGGCTCAGACGATTACCGTCGATCACGACTCCAGTTATGATAAGCTCAAGTTGGCAATGACTTTTTTGCTGACCATCGACGGAGTGCCGATGATTTACTATGGTGACGAGATTGGGATGACGGGGGCAGGCGATCCGGATAATCGACGCATGATGCGCTTTGGTCAGGATGTCAGCGCTGCAGAGGCGTCCGTTAAAATGCATTTTTCTAAATTAGCCAAGGCGCGGCGCGCACATCCTTCGCTATTCCTTGGGAGTCGTCGAGTGCTGGTTGCGAGTGAGGATCAATACGCTTATGTTCGCAAGTACGCTGAGGATGTGGCCTTGGTTGCCTTTAACCGTTCAGATGAAGTTCAACGTTATGTCTTTGAGTTAGCACCCGAGCTGGAGGATGCTTTTTTATCAGATGTGTTGAGTGCAGCTGAGTTAAATGTGCATAACGGTCGATTGGTTTTTCAGCTTGCGCCGATGCAGTCAGCGGTTTTTGTGAATGTGAAAGGAGCCGATGTTCCATAGGCTATACTCTGTGATCACACGCAAGACGTTTGGCATTTTTAGGTGCCGATGGCTTGGATGCTTGTCGTTGTGGGTGTGGGGCCACTGCTGGCTCTGCGCGCAGCAGGTTCAGAACTTTCCAGATGTTGATTTGCCGACTTTGGGGAGTCGCGCGGAGGCCTCCTTGTCTACAAATCCGCAAGAAGCGATCCCATACATGCTCGAAATTAAAGGGCGCTTGACTAACGCCATGAGTGAAGAGTTTCGTGCTATTTATCGAGAGAATCTTTATATGCTAGGGCTCGCTCACATGCGTTGGTATGAGTTGACTCAGGAGGCGGGTCACTTGACTGCAGGAGTTGAATTTTGGGATGAGTTTATTCAGACCTTTTTGTCAGATCCGCAACACCCGCTGGCGATGATGAACCGTGCCGACAGTTATTATGGCTCTAAAGCATGGGACGCTGCGGTGGACGCTTATTTGCATATTCTTCGGATCTATACATTGCAACTGGATGCGCAGGAGCTATACGATGTTTTGCAACGACTTGTATCTGCTGCGGGTGAGGCGGATCGCAAGAGCGAGACGATTCCTGTTTTGCGACGTTATTTAGGTGAGCGTTTTTCAGATCCAGTGAGGCTCTTTGCGCTGAACACATTGTTTGACCGTGCGCTGGAAGCAGAAGGCTTGGATTCGTTGATGCGATTGGTGGTTGAGATCAATCGCGATCGCAAGTTTCGTTACGACCTCGGGATCAACTTGCGTTTGCTGCATACGGGGGATCGCTTTGAGCAGGATGAGAAGGACCTTGAGGCTGGCTTACTATTTGCCATGGTTTTACCGGTCGAACAATTACTTTATGCGGTAGAGGATCGGTTGATTGCAATTGAGGAGCAGCTCTTTAGCGGGCAATATATTGCGTCCAAGGCTGGCACATTCGTAGAGCAGTTAAATACATTGCGTGAGCAGCGACTCGAACTGGTGGAGGCGCCTCAGTATACGGCGAACTTGCGTTGGAGACAGGCACGGGTGCTGCGTTTCATGGGCCGCACCTACGAGGCTTATTTTGCTTTTGTGCGTCTCATTCAAGAGTATCCACAGCACCCGCATATTGAGCAGTTTCGTTACGCAGCATTTTTACAGGGGATTGAATGTGGCTATCGGGATGAGGCCATCGTGCAGGGGGAAACTTATCTGAATGAGACCGCATTCCTGGAGTTTGAGAAGCCAATCGCAACGCAGTTGTCTATACTTTACCAGCAAGTGGAAGACGTGGAGAAAATCGCCGATTTGGCGGATGAGTTTTTACACCGATTTCCATATGATCCGGTGGCGACTCAGATGGCGCACGCACTGGGACAGGCGCTTTTCAAGCAAGGTGCTACTGAGCGAATACTGGATACTTTCCCCTTTTGGGTGGAAGAGTTTCCAGAAGGTGCTTTTGTTGAAAGTGTCGATTATTGGTCGGGTATGGCGTATTTGTTTACTGGCAATTTTTCCCATGCACTTACGGCTTTCGAGCGTTTGATCGAGGCATATCCTGGCAGCATATATTATGTCGAAGCACGTTTTCGCCGTGCTGTAGCTTACTTTGGTATGGGAGAGTATGGGCTCGCGCGTGATCTCATTCGCGAGTGGGTGTCGAACTCTCCGGGACATCCATTGCAGCCTGAAGCACATGTGTTTCTTGGCGATTTGGATGCCATGGATGCTTTGGTGGATACTGCGTTGGCCTATTACGCCAAAGTTGAAAGCTTTGGTGGCGCTCAGGCGCTGATGGATCATGCTTATTTTGAATCAGCTTCACTTCTACTCGCCAATCAGCGTTATCAGGAGCACGACGAACTACTGGAGCGCTATCTGGATCGTTTTCCTGCTTCACCGGCTGCCGCTGAGGCAGTTGTGCGCTTGGCGGATGCTCACATTGCGCAAGGTCGTATTCGTAAAGCTTTTGACTATTATCGAGACGGTATTGAGCGTTTCGGTAATCGGGTCGAGACGGATCATGTCGATCAACTGATCGATGCCTGGTGGAATACGGATGCTGAAGTTCGTGAGAGGTATGCGCAGACTTCAGCTTTTATTCAGCGCTTGTTAAACGACAATGTCTTTCGCAGTGAGATGTTGTTCAATCGGGTCGCTCAAATCGGCTACTTTAATCAGCACCCGCAGATCCCAAGGAATCTGCAAGATGCATTGGTGATTCGCCAGCCCCTTTATGAGCAGTTGCTCGAAGTGACTGCAAAGGATGGAACTTCGGTAGGCGACCCGCTGGATATTCTGGATTTCGAGACCTTGCGTGTGATTCGGCGGGGTGTGGAGGCGCAATTGAATCAACTGCCTGAGTCCGATCCAGCGAGTATCTTTACGCAGATGCGGGAGTCGGCTGTTGTTTCAGGACAGGAGGCCTTAGCGCTACGCTTGCTACGTGTGCTGAATTTGCGCGCAAATGTAGAGGTCAGCCCCGTGCAACTCGGTCAGTCCGAGCTTGCTCTCGCGAGCCCTGCTACCTTGGTTTGGATGGCTGGTATCAAGGCTGAAGAGGATCCTTTTATGGGACGTGCATGGCTGCTTCAGGTTGTTGAAAGAGCGCCCGATTCAAGTGCTGCTGCAAGTGCGCTTTTTGAGTTGGGGCAACTTGAAATGGCGCTGGGCTATTTTGATCAGGCCGCGGATTTTTACGGGCGTATACTCGATGATTATTTTGGCAACGCGCAAACACGAAGAGCGGCAATGCTGCGTGCGGATGCTTTGTTTCAAGCTCGGCGTTACAATGATGCAGTAGAGGCCTATTCGCTGATTATTAACCAGCGCGATTGGCGTGGTGTGTTGTGGGCGGAAGCGACCTTCAAGATAGGTCTGTGCTTTATGCAACTGGCCGAAACTGGTAAAGCACAAGGCTTTTTTGAGCGCACTTATCTTGCTTATGCAGGCTACCCCGAGTGGTCGGCCAAAGCGGTGCTTGAAAGTGGTCAGCTGCTCGAAGAGCAGGGGGAGATCGAGTCTGCTCGCAATACGTATCAATTCTTTTTGGACCTGCCAGGCGCCGAAGGGTCGCCCCTTTACCAAGTGATTCGCCAGCACGCTCAATCTCTATAAGTTATGAAATTGTCTCACATCACTCACAACCGCTCGCTGTCAAATGCTGCCTCCATTCGAGAGCCGGGAGACTGTCGCCTTTGTGAGCTAGGTGTGCTGGGTGTAGGGGCTTCACTGGTGAAGACCGCTTCTTTGGGGCTATTCCTTGGAGTGTTTCTGTTTGCTTGCTTCATGCCTTCGTTCTTAGCCGCCAAACCAGAGATTCAGATGCGTCTACAGTATCCGCAGCAAATGAAGGACGTGATACTTACCGGTATAGATGGCGATGAAATCGTGTTTCGCCCCCTGGGCCGTGATGATGGTGGGCGTGCTTACCTTAAATTTGATGAGCTAGTTCGCAAGCGTGGCACACTCAATTTTCTTTTTCCTCAGGCATTTTACGATGCGATTGAGGCCCTGGAGGCTGGCCATTCCCTGCAAGCTCTGCCCGTGATTCGAGAGTCTGCAAAGCCTTTTATTGAGTATCTGGAGCTAAGTCATTTACCGGGTAATATGTTGCCCACTGTGCTGTCTTATCTCGATGCTTTGATTGCTGCGGGCCAATGGCGTGAGGCGTCGGAAGTGGCCACGCAGATGCCTCTTCAACTCGCGCCGCCCCGTGTGCTGGAGCGTGTTGGAAAGCTCGCGCTCGCCTTGAGCGATGCGGGGCAGGCTTCCGCGCTGGACCGTGTGCATCAATATATCCTTTCCGCTCGGCAGTTATCGGAAGCGCATCTGGCTGTGGCGCTCGATCTGGCCAACGCCTGGCGCGAACGTGGTGATTACATGCGCGCTTTCAATTTATATCGGAAGGTTCAAGTTGCGGATAATTTATATCAAACACGGGCCCGTCTGTGGGTGGCTTATTGCAGTTTTTACCTCGGCCACGATTTGGTGCCTTCTGTATTTCTTGAGAATTTGCCAGAGATGGATGTCACGACTCCGGGCTATTCTTTGCGTGAACTGATTAAGGCTCGCTTGAGTTTGCGTGACGAGGATTTGTCGGCTGCGATGCGTTCGGCCGCAGAGGGCAAAACCTATGCGAGTTCGACCGACCCATGGTATCCGGAATTACTTTATACAGTGGCGACTGTTTACGCTCGGATCGATATGAAGCAGGCCGCCATCGCCGCCTATCGCGAACTTACGATTTCTTTTCCTGAGAGTCCTTGGGCGGCCACGAGCCGTAAGGATCTAGAAGTATTAACCACTGAAGTACCTGAATTATGAATACACTATCGAATAAGTTTCACCGTGCCCTCGGACGCTTTTCGTTCGCTCTTGGGGCGTTCGTTACTTGCGCTGGGGGTGCGTATGGGCAGGCTGAAGTTGCTGTCGAACTTGCGCTTCCTGTGGAGAATATTACCCTGTGGGCTATGTTTCAGCAGGGTGGCTGGGCGATGTATCCGCTTTTGGCCTTCTCTGTGGCGACAGTGGGGCTCGCGAGCTATTGTGCCCTTATTATTAAGGAGAAACGCTTCACTCAGCCCGAAGCCACCGATGATTTACGAGCAGCGATTGAAGGCGGTGATATTGGCGCGGGCTTAAGTGCATGTGAAGCACATCCTGGCTATATGACAGACATCCTACGCCTTGGGTTTCAGACCGTGGAGGAAGGCTATAATTCGGTCGCGGAGGTGAATGAGGCCCTGGAGGAACGGGCTGGTAAGGTGCTCGCTGGACCGTTGGTTTTTGTACAATACTTACAGGTCGTTGCTTCGGTCTCTCCGATGATGGGCTTGCTTGGCACAGTTAGTGGTATGGTGAAGGCCTTTCGGAATATCGCAGCACAAGGTCTCGGTAAGCCTGAGTTATTGGCTAATAATATCTCCGAAGCGCTGGTGACTACGGCCTCTGGCTTGTTGATTGCGATTCCTGCGCTGATGTTTTATTTCTACTTTAAGAACAAATACATGGCTGCTTCGTCAGGTATTTATGAGCGTTTGGGGGAGATGACACGTTTGATGAAAAAGAATGGTATGGTCTCCGACCAAGTGGCGTCTTAAGGCATAGAGAGGACAGTAATCTCAGGATGAAACCACGCCCCATAGAAGAAACGAGTGAGACGCCCGATCTCACCCCGATGATTGATATCGTCTTTCTACTGATTGTGTTCTTTATGACGGTGGCAAACATGCAAGTGCAGCAAATGGTGCCTATTCGTGTGCCTATCGCTGAGAACGCCAGTATTCCGGACGAGCGTGGCATGCGTACCACGATTACCCTCAAGTCCGATGGTAGTCTGTTTTTCGGAGCTCAATCTATTTTGATCGAAGATTTGGCGGGGCTGGTTACTCAAGCAAAGTTGGGGTCTCCGCAGCTTAAGGTCTATGTTCGTGCGGATGCCCAAGTGCCCTTTAAAGAGGTGCGTAAAGTCTTTGCCGCTGCGGCTGCGGGTGGAGTGCCCAATGTCATATTTGCCACATACCAGAGCGATAAATAGTCATGAAAGCTAAACGCCTACGTATTCCCGACGACAAGGTCGATCTGACTCCGATGATCGATATCGTCTTTTTGCTTTTAATTTATTTTATGGTGACCACCACGATTGTGAAAGAAGAGGCTGACCTCGGTGTGAAGCTACCTTCCAGTATGGCGGCGCCGCCGGATACGCCCCTTCCAGAGCAGCACTATATCGATATTTTACTCGATGGCACTGTTATGCTCAACGGTGTTCCGACGGATAATCCTGGCAGTATTCATTTGCCCAATCTCACTCGCACATTGAATCAGCTAAAGCTATCCTCCGATCGGGCGGGGTTGAAGACATTGGTGATCATACAGCCTGACCCGGATACCTACCAACAGAGCGTGGTCAATGTGTTGAATGCTTTGAAGTCCGTCGGTATTCATTCGATTTCTTTTGGTGAGGGCGGGTAATATTAAGCTCGGCGGGCAATGAGCTTGCGGCAGGTCGTGGCCCTCGTAAATGGTGCCAGCCGTACGCAAAAAGGCCCCGCCTGTGCCGTCTTTAGTGGGAGTTCTTAGCCTTTTGAGCATAAGGTGGGGGCTTTCCTCGTAAGTATTTGTCTTCCGGTTGACGGCTGGACAGCCACCTACGCGGGGCAAGCTCCCGATTGTTACAGAGTAAAGGACAGATACTCCATTAAGTCTCGAACACTGCAGGGTTATTGTGGAGCATAGTGAGGCTTTACTGAGAAGCAACCGGAAATGAACCGTTAATTTCGTGAATTTTCGTGTATTAGAAATGCACAAACGATTTACATGTAGACATGTCGCCTCGAAACTCTGTTGCGGGGGGAGGGGGGATTTGAATTGCTAGAGCATTCTCATTTTCAGCACTGGCTCGACAAGAGAGTCTGCGTGCACACACTATTGCGCATGAAGATGCTTCCTCAAGAGATCATAGCCTGTAAACGCGATGGTTTAGCCTTAACACGTGATCAAGTGGAGGCATTCGTAGCTGGCGTTGTCTCAGGAGAGTTTAAGGATTACCAGTCCAGTGCTTTATTGATGGCGATCGTCCTTAAAGGAATGACACCCGATGAGACTAGTTGGCTGACGGAGGCAATGATGCGCTCTGGTCGTATTGTTGATTTGCCGGAGATTTCCCGTCCCAAGGTTGATAAGCATTCCACCGGTGGAGTGGGGGACAAGGTTTCATTGATTCTCTCACCCTTAGTGGCTGCGTGTGGCCTCTGCGTGCCCATGATGAGTGGGCGAGGCTTAGGACACACTGGTGGCACTTTGGACAAGCTCGAAGCCATTCCAGGATTTTCTACAGAGCTCAATGATGCGGCTTATCGCAAGCAACTACAGGCCATTCATCAAGCGATGATTGGTCAGTCGGCTGATATGGTGCCCGCCGATCGCAAGCTCTATGCTTTGCGTGACGTGACGGCAACGGTTGAGAGTATTCCGCTCATTTGTGGGAGTATTTTAAGTAAAAAACTGGCCGAGGGCATCGATGCTTTGGTGCTGGATGTCAAATTTGGTCATGGTGCCTTTATGCCCACTGAAGCCCGGGGGCGTGAATTAGCCGAGGCCTTGGTCGCGATTAGTGGGCGTATGGGCAAGCCGACCACTGCCTTGCTGACTCGGATGGAGCAGCCGCTGGGGCGGATGATTGGTAACTCATTGGAGGTGATCGAAGCCATCGATTGCCTACGCGGCGAGGGCCCTGACGATTTGATGGAAGTTACCTATGCGTTGTGCACTGAAATGTTAATGCTCGGTGGCATTCATGCCACTGTAGAAGATGCGAAGAGCGCCTTGAAAGCTGCGATACAGAGCGGTGCCGCATTGCAGGGCTTTCGTGAATTGATTCAAGCGCAAGGCGGGGATCCTCGCGTAACCGATGATTATCAGCTGCTGCCGCTGTGCGACTTTACTTGCGAATTCGGTCTTGAGCACGAGAAGCCAATGTATGTCAGCGCGCTTGATGCTCGGAGTTTTGGTGAGGCAGCCTGCTTGCTTGGAGCCGGACGCCTGTCGACTGACTCGGTGATCGATCCTGCGGTGGGGCTGGAGTTGTTAAAGAAGGTCGGTGACCTAGTGCAACCGAATGAGCCGATCGTTCGTATCCATTATCGAGATACGGAGTCCTTGGAGGCTGCGCAAGCTCGTCTGAGAAAGGCCGTTCATCTTTCCTTGGACGCGCCAGCTGTTTTACCACTCATCGTGGATCGTATCTCGCGTGAACCTAAAAAGATGAGTTAAGCGCGCAAATAACAGTTGTCAGGAGTCGCTCGACGTTAGCTTTTTGTGGGAGGATCAGTTGTATGGTTGGATTTTTAGGCAGTATATTTTGCGCATATTCCAGCAGACGCACATCCATTGCCACTGAGCGTGTGTGTGGAGGCTTGCACATGGCAGCGTTTTGGCTGACGCGCTCGGCCTTTCGAATTCTGTTGTTGTATTGTATGCGACACAAAAAAGGCCGCATCTCTTTGAGGATGCGACCTTCTGTAAATGATTGTTTGTTCCGCTTACGGAAGCTTGGTGCTGCCCATTAGGAACTTGTCGCACTCGCGTGCGACGGCGCGGCCTTCGTTGATGGCCCACACGATGAGTGATTGCCCGCGACGCATATCACCTGCAGCGAAGACACCTTCGATGTTGGTTTTGAATGTGCCGTAGTCTGCTTTCACGTTGGAGCGGGCGTCGAGGTCGAGGCCGAGCTCTTCGGCTATCGTTGCTTCAGGACCGAGGAAGCCCATTGCCAGGAGCACGAGTTCGGCTTCGAGCACACGCTCGCTGCCTTCGACTTTCTTAGGAATGAAGCGGCCGTTGTCGTTGGTCCACTCGATGTTGTGGATGTGCACGGCTTTGACTTTGCCTTCTTCATCGCCCTCAAACTTGCTGGAGGTGACGAGGTATTGGCGTGGATCTTCGCCCTGGATCTCTGCAGCCTCTTCTTGGCCGTAGTCCATCTTGTAAGTCTTGGGCCATTCGGGCCATGGGTTGTTGGGTGCACGCTCGGTGGGAGGCTTGGGCATGATCTCGAGTTGAGTCACGCTCTTGCAGCCGTGGCGCAGTGATGTGCCCACGCAGTCAGTGCCAGTGTCGCCACCGCCGATGATCACAACATTCTTGCCCTTGGCGAGCTCTGTGAATTGCTCAGACTTGCCGTCCTTGATGTCCCAAAGCTCCTTGGTGTTGGGCCCAAGGAACTCCATGGCGAAGCGGATATTGGTCAGCTCGCGACCTTCGATCGGAAGATCACGTGGCTTGGTGGCACCGCAGCAAAGTACGACAGAGTCGAACTCTTCCATCAATTGCTTGGCTGGAATGTCTTTGCCGATTTCAACTCCACATTTGATCACGACTCCTTCAGCCTCCATTAGCTGGGTGCGGCGTGTGACCACTTGCTTCTCAAGCTTCATGTTGGGAATACCATACATGAGTAGGCCGCCTGGGCGGTCGGCACGTTCGAAGATGGTAACGAGGTGTCCGGCCTTGTTGAGCTGATCCGCGGCTGCAAGACCTGCAGGGCCAGAGCCGACGACTGCGATCTTCTTTCCGGTGCGCTCTTTGGGAGGTGTGGGGGTGACCCAACCTTCGTTCCAAGCTTTGTCGATGATGGAGCACTCGATGTCCTTAATGGTGACAGGGGGCTCGATCACGCCGAGCACGCAAGAGCCTTCGCAAGGTGCGGGGCAGACGCGGCCGGTGAATTCGGGGAAGTTATTGGTCTTCATCAAGCGCTCGTAAGCGTCTTGCCACTTGCCTTGATAAACGAGGTCGTTGAACTCGGGGATGAGGTTGTTGACGGGGCAGCCGCTCGCCATGTTGGCCAGTGTCATGCCTGTGTGACAGTAAGGCGTGCCGCAGTCCATGCAACGTGCGCCCTGTGTCTGTACTTTTTCTTCGTCGAAGTGTTCGTGAATTTCATCCCAGTCCTTGACGCGTTCGAGTGGCGGACGATTCGCAATCGTCTTGCGCTCGAATTCCATAAATCCAGTTGCTTTACCCATAATGTATAAGTGTGAAGGTTTTTAAGTGTGAAGGTGAGGGCGGCTTAGTGACCGGCTTTCACGTTTTCTTCGAATGCGGCTTGGACTGCGTCGTCGCCTGCGAGGCCACGCTCTTCGGCACGTTTGACGGCTTGTAACACGCGCTCGTAGTCCTGTGGTAGAATCTTGAGGAACTTACCTGCCGATTCGGGCCAGTCGTCGAGGATACTTTGTCCGCGTTTGGAACCGGTGTAAGCGACATGCTTCTCGATCTTGGCTTTGACCAGGTTCATTTCCTCGTCGCCGCATTCGATCAGCTGATAGACGTTGACCATGTCGGGATTCAAGCGGTTTTGAACAAAATCGCCTGCCTCGTCGTAGACGTAAGCCACACCGCCGGACATACCAGCGCCGAGGTTACGGCCGGTCGTGCCGAGGTTGATGACCATGCCGCCTGTCATGTATTCGAGTGCGTGGTCACCCACGCCTTCGACGACTGCTTCGACACCTGAGTTACGCACGCAGAAACGTTCGCCGGCCATACCTGCGACATAGGCTTCACCCTTGGTGGCGCCATAGAAGCAAACATTACCTGTGATGATGTTTTCGTGTGCGACGAATGAGGATTCCGGATCGGGGCGCACCACGATCTTTGCGCCGGAGAGGCCTTTGCCCAGATAGTCGTTGGTGTCACCTGTCACGGTGAAGGTCATACCCTTCGGGCAGAATGCGCCGAGTGATTGACCTGCAGAACCGGTGAGGTTGACCTTTACTGTATCTTCCGGCAGCCCTTCTGCGCCATACTTGCGTGAGATCTCGGCGCCGGTGATGGTGCCGACCACGCGATTGATGTTCACGATCGGTAGGTTGATTTCGACTGGCTTGCCTTCTTGAATCGCAGGTTGCGCTTGCTCGAGGATCTCGCGCATGTCGAGCGAACGGTCGAGCAGGTGATCTTGCTTCATCTGGCAGTAAGTGCCGACTTCTGGACCTACGTCCGGACGGTAGAGAATCTTGCTGTAGTCGAGTCCCTTAGCCTTCCAGTGGTCGATGGCTTGGCGCATTTCGAGTTTGTCTACGCGGCCGACCATTTCGTTGATGGTGCGGAAGCCGAGCTTCGCCATGGTTTCGCGGATTTCTTCAGCGATGAACTTCATGAAGTTGACCACGGCTTCTGCATCGCCGTTGAACTTCTTGCGCAGTTCAGGGTTCTGAGTCGCGACACCGACCGGGCAAGTGTTCTTGTGGCAAACACGCATCATCAGGCAACCGAGTGCAACCAGTGCGGTGGTGGCAAAGCCGAATTCTTCCGCGCCGAGCAAACAAGCGATCGCGACGTCGCGGCCTGTCTTGAGCTGGCCGTCGGTTTCAACCACCACGCGAGAGCGTAGGTCGTTGAGCAGCAATGTTTGATTGGTTTCAGCGAGGCCGAGCTCCCATGGGGCACCTGCGTGCTGGATGGAAGAGCGAGGCGAAGCACCTGTGCCGCCGTCGTAACCAGAAACGAGGATGACGTCGGCCTTGGCCTTGGCCACACCCGCAGCAATGGTGCCGACACCGACTTCGGATACCAGCTTCACGTTGACACGTGCTTTGACGTTGGAGTTCTTCAAGTCGTGGATCAGCTCCGCCAAATCCTCGATCGAGTAAATGTCGTGGTGCGGAGGAGGGGAGATGAGTCCCACGCCAGGAGTGGTGCCGCGAGTCTTGGCGATTTGCGGTAGCACCTTGTGGCCGGGCAGTTCGCCCCCTTCGCCAGGCTTCGCGCCTTGGACGATCTTAATCTGAATTTCATCGGAGTTGACCAAGTAGTGGCTGGTCACGCCGAAACGTCCGGAAGCGACTTGCTTGATCGCGGAGCGACGGCTGTCACCGTTTGCATCTGGAGTGAAACGATCGGGATCTTCGCCACCTTCACCAGTGTTAGAGCGACCGCCGATGCGATTCATCGCGATCGCGATGGCTTCGTGGGCTTCCTTGGAGATCGAGCCGTAGGACATCGCGCCTGTCTTGAAGCGCTTCATGATGGCTTCGATCGGCTCGACTTCTTCGATCGGGATCGCCTTGGACTCGTCGAACTTGAAATCCATCAAGCCGCGGATGGTGAACATCTCCTTGGACTGGTCGTTGATGACGTTGGAGTATTCTTTGAATACGCCGTAATCGCCAAAACGAGTCGCCATTTGCAGCTTGTGAATGGTGATCGGGTTGAAGAGGTGGCGTTCGCCGCCGGCGCGCCATTGGTAGATGCCGCCGGAGTCGAGCGCATCGCCGCGCTCGTCGTCGCGTGGTGCGAAGGCCTTGCGGTGGCGTGAGTGTGTCTCTTTTGCGATGCATGGGAGGCCAATGCCTTCGATGCGAGTCGCGGTCTTAGTGAAATACTTCTCGATGACGGATTCGTTGAGGCCAATGGCTTCAAAGATCTGCGCGCCGCGGTAGGATGCGACCGTCGAGATGCCCATCTTGGACATGGTCTTGATCACACCGTTGAGGTTGGCCTTCAGGAAGTTTTGGCATGCTTTGTCAGCGTCGACCTTCACGTCGCCGCGCTCGACCAAGTGGCGAACGGTTTCCAGTGCGATGTAGGGGTTGATCACGTCAGCGCCATAGCCTAGCAGTAGCGCGAAGTGATGCACTTCGCGTGGCTCACCCGATTCCAGCACGATCGATACGCGAGTGCGTGTGCCTTGACGAACGAGGTGGTGGTGGAGACCCGCCACAGCAAGCAGTGCGGGGATCGGCGCCTTCTTCGGGCCAATCTTGCGGTCGGAAAGGATGAGAATGTTGACACCATCACGGATGGCAGCGTCCGCATTTTCGAAGAGTTGCTCCAGTGCCGCTTCCAGACCCTTGCCGGAGATGCGAGGCTCAGAAATGCTGTTGTGTCCCGCGTCGAGGCCGCCTTCAGCCGCTTCGAAAGTAATTGGCAGTCGGCTGGATTTGAAGCCTGACAGGTCGATGTTGCGCAGCTGTGCCAGTTGGCGACGGTCGATCAGAGGAGATTCATATTTGATCATGCGGCAGCTGTCAGGACCGGGGCGAGTGAGATCGCCCTCCGAGCCCACAAAGCTGACACTGGCAGTGACCAATTCTTCGCGGATGGGGTCAATCGGTGGATTGGTGACCTGTGCGAAGAGTTGCTTGAAGTAATTATACAGTAGCTGTGGCTGATCCGACAGCACCGCCAGTGGCGCATCGTTGCCCATGGAGCCGAGCGGTTGCTTGCCCGATTCCGCACTGGGGGCCAGAATGAAGCGCATGTCTTCAAAGGTGTAGCCAAAAGCTTTTTGACGAGTTTCGAGCGTCTCGAAGTCATCTTCCACCATGTCTTCGGCAGGGGGGAGGTCTTCGGAGTTGACGAGGTTTTCCTTGAGCCACTGGCCATAAGGCTGCTCGGAGGCGATTTGCTCTTTCAGCTCTTCGTCGCCTACGATGCGACCTTTTTCCATGTCGATCAGGAACATGCGACCTGGCTCCAGGCGGCCTTTCTTGACTACGTTCTTAGGCTCGATCCCTTCCAAAACGCCCACTTCAGAGGCTAAGATGACCTTGTCGTCGGCAGTTACATAGTAGCGCGAAGGACGCAGACCATTGCGGTCGAGCGTCGCGCCGACTTGCACGCCGTCGGACATCGCCATCGAAGCAGGACCATCCCAAGGCTCCATCATGCAGGCGTGGAACTCATAGAAGTCGCGCTTGTATTGTGGCATGCTCTTGTGGCGTTCCCAAGGCTCGGGAATCATCATCATCATGGCATGTGCCAAGCTACGGCCAGACAGTACCAAGAACTCTAGGCAGTTGTCGAATTTCTGGGAATCGGAGCCGTCTTCACGGATGATTGGCAGAATCTTCTTAAGGTCATCGCCAAATACTTCGCTGGCCAGCTGCATTTCGCGTGCGTGCAGCCAGTTTTCATTGCCGCGCACGGTGTTGATCTCACCATTGTGGCAAAGGAAGCGGAAAGGCTGTGCGCGGGGCCAGCTCGGGAAAGTGTTGGTCGAGAAACGCGAGTGCGTCAGCGCCAGAGCAGAGTCCATGGCTTCGTCGGATAGGTCCGGGAAGTAGGTCTCGAGCTGCTCCGTAGTCAACATGCCCTTATAGGTCATGGTGCGGCTCGAGAGCGATCCGATGTAGAACATCGCATCGTCGTCCTCACCGGAGTAACGGATGCGGTGGGTCGAAAGGTGGCGGATGATGTAGAGTTTACGCTCAAAAGGCAGGCCTGCTTCGACAGATTCGCGCGATACGAAGAACTGACGCATGCAAGGCTCGCAGGCAGCGGAGGCCTTACCTAGGATTTCGCTACGAACCGGCACATCGCGCCAGCCGATCATCTTGAGGCCTTCTTCGACGACGATCTCCTCGATGATTTGCTCTTCGTGCGCGCGCTCCTCAGCATCTTTTGATAAGAAAACGAAGCCGACAGCGTAGTCACCCTCTGCAGGCACTTCAAAACCGCACTCCGTGGGGCAAACCTTCTTAAAGAAGTTATGTGGCAACTGGATGAAAATACCTGCGCCGTCCCCTGTGATTGGATCACAGCCACAGCCACCACGGTGGTCGAGGTTGACGCAAATCTCCAGCGCACCCTTGACGATGTCGTGTGATTTACGGCCCTTCATGTCGACGATGAGGCCGATACCGCAGTTTTCGTGTTCATTCTTAGGGTCGTATAGGCCCTGGGCTTTGGGTTGCGTGTAAGTGTTATCCATATCTGTCTTTTAAAAAATTATGCTGTGCTTTCTATTGCCGTTGTGGGGCATTCGTCGAGTGAAGTCGATCAAGAGAGATGCCTATGTCTAGAGTCAAAAAGAATCAGCAAACTAGTGACTCGGAGTTGGCTGTCTAGGAAAATTACCCAATCTAACCGAATGGAGACCATTTTTCGCGCCAAATTTGTGCAAAAATAGCTCAAAACCCTCAAATTTGGGGTTTTTACCTGGTTTGGGTAACTTTGGAGCGTTTCTTAGAAGAAACGTACTGTCTTGGAGCGCATTGCTTCGTGCTCTTCGTCGGTGCACGGCGCATTGGTGGGTGCTTCGGCTTCGATGTTATTTTTCGAGACCAACCCGTTGCTCAGCATGTAGTTTTCGACTTCTTCGCCGCTGACGTCGGCGAGCATCGTGCCGTCGATCTCCACGCATGGGGATAGCGGTTGGCCGGATTTTTCCACCATTTCCGCGTATTGGTCTGCGTTATTGATGATATCACGGTCTTCGTATTCAAGGCCGTATTTTTTCATGATGGCGCGAACGCCCATGCTCCAGCCACAGGTAGGTTTTAGGTATGCGATGATTTTCATAGTAAATTGCTCTGTGTGGTGGATTTTGAGGACTTGTCAACTACGCGGATTTTCGAGCGACGACCCAGTCGATCAGTTTGCTCTCGTTATCTTCATACGCCCAGGCTGCGCGTAGGAACTCAGCAGGGTGAATATTATTTTCTTTAAAAAAGCGTTGATCGCCACTGCAGCCATACATGGTGTCGGACGGTAACTCGCCGCGCAGCTTGCCGAATGCTTTTTGAATCAGGCGTGGCAGCCAGACAATGCCGGCTACTTCATCAGTTTTAGGGGGGAGTTTGCTGGAGTCTAGCGTATTGCCCGAAGGCTTGCCGCCTTGGACGGTGAGAAAGTAGTCGCGGCGCGCTTCGCAGACCATGAGAAAGGTTTCAAAATCGGGGGTGCCGTGCCTTAAATAATCTTCTACATAGTCATACACATCCATTGTGTTGAGCCCGAGCGATGCGAGTTCAGTCATTGTCGCTTCGTCGAAGTAGCTGCTTGGTTCGCGGTTGCCCGCTTCATATGTGGCTACCGCGCTTTTCCAGATGGTTTTTAAAGTTTTTTGGTAAGTGTAGTGATTCATTAAGAGCATATCATAAAGGGAGCCGTTCTAAAAAACAACCTGCGAGGCAGATTTTAGTCATAAACATAAGGGCTGTGCCGGATTCATCAGAATTTAGATGGTTTGATCGTTTGCGAGCTTGTCGCGGTGGTTCACCAGCATGTCTGATCAGCTTGAGCATACCCGACGCTATGAATGGCAAATCAACTCACAAAATAATAACCAGGCTATAAGAAATGAGTTGACTTCGTCGAGAGAATGTCGATGGTAGTGGGTAGTATGAAGGTTCGTCGCACAAAGGTTCATGGTCGGGATGCGGTTTATCATTGCATGACGCGGGTGGTGAATGGGGAGCGCTTGTTCCAGGATCGTGAGAAGGAGATGCTGCGTAAGATGATCTGGCAGGTTGCGGATTTTTGCGGGGTGCAGGTGCTGACTTATTGTGTGATGTCGAATCATTTTCACGTGCTCTTGCGGGTGCCGGATCGTCAGCAGGTGGATGATGCTGAGTTGATGCGTCGCTATCAGGTGCTGTACCCGAAACCTACCAAGTTTCAGGCGGCTTCGGTCAAGGTGCTGCGCTCTCAGTTGGAGGCTGACTCTGAGGAGGCGCAGGAGTTGCGTGCGAAATTATTGGCGCGGATGGGCGATGTCTCTGAATATATGAAGGCGGTGAAGCAGCGCTTTTCGGTCTGGTTTAATCGTAATCATAAGCGCTATGGCACTCTGTGGGCGGACCGTTTTAAATCGGTGCTGGTAGAGGGACATGGCAATCCACTGCAAACAATGGCGGCGTATATTGATCTGAATCCGGTGCGTGCGGGGCTGGTGGAGGATCCTAAGGATTATCGTTTCTGCGGCTACGCGGAGGCGGTGGCGTCGCTTGGCTTAATGAGCTCAGGGGGCACAGAAGACTCCAAGTCGAAGGTGGAAGCTCGGATGGGATGTCGAGCTGGTTTGTTACATGTTTGGGGTGATCATTTGTCGTCGGGGGCTGGTTTGGCAGAGGCCTTGATGCAGCATCGTCAGTTGATCTTTGGTAAGCGTGCGGCGGATGCTGGCTTGTCTGAAGTGGAGCGCGAGCATGCTTTGAAGGTGCTGAATGAAGAGGGTGGTCAATTGCCGAAATCGGTGATGCTGCGCTGCCGGGTGCGTTATTTTACCGACGGTGCCATTCTGGGGTCGGCTGAGTTTGTGCGTGGCTTTACGGGTGCGTGGCAAATGGAGCGTGGGCGCAAGCACCCTCCGAAGGTGAATGCGATGCGCGGTGATTGGGGTGGCTTGGCTGTGATTCAGGGGCTGCGTAGGCAGGTGTTTGGATAAGGGGCGTTTGCTGTGGGGAGCTATTGCGTTGCACAAAAAAAACGGCTGCTTCGCAAGGAAACAGCCGCTTTGAAAGTGAGTTTTCTGTGTTCTTACTCGACGTTGGCACCTACGACGGCAGCCATTTGCATCATGTTGATGGTTTGGCCTTCGGCTAGGTTCCGTAGGTCGGTTACTTTTCCGGACTTGCTGGTGGAGTTGGTGTTGCGGAGAATCGGAAGCAATTTGGCATCGGCGACGATGAATTTGCCAGCGTTTTCAGGCTTGCCGTTTTCGGTTTTGGTTTGGAGGCCTTCGCCTTTGATGTAGTCCCAGAGTTTCTTAGTGATCTCTGTGCGAGGAAGCTCTGTTGCTCCGAGGAAGGAGGCCAATTCGGCTTTGAGTTTGACGGGTTTGTTCAGTCCTTTGGGTTCGTCTGCCATAGTGTTGTCTTTCGTTTTGTTGTTTTGTAGGCGAATGCCTAATTTCATTGGATTCTTGCTGTCGGCGCCAGGTGTGCCGACATTCAAATTTCCGGGAATTATTCGAGATTTAGTCGAGCTTTGCTAAGTGCCGCAGTGCGGCGATGTAGCCGTCGAAGCCTAGGCCGGAAATGACACCGATACAGGCGGGGGCGGTGAGGGAGTGTCGGCGTATTTCTTCCCGGCGGTAGATGTTGCTTATGTGAACTTCAATCGTGGGGAGGTCGCAGCCTGCGAGTGCATCGTGTAGGGCGAGGCTGGTATGTGTCAGTGCGCCTGGGTTGATGATCAGGCCAAAGATCTCTGAGTCGGCATATTCACCGATTTCATCGATGATGAAGCCCTCATGGTTGCTTTGGTAAAACTGCACCTGCACGCCTAAGGCTTCGGCCTCTTCGGTTAGGAGGTTTTCCAGATCAGTCAGTGTTTGGTCGCCATAAATGTCCGGCTCGCGAATGCCGAGTCGGTCAAGGTTGGGGCCGTTTATGATGACGATGCGTTTCATATGTTGAGAAAGCTTCAGTCAGTGGAAAGAATCTCCTGATGAAGCGCAATCTCCGAGTTGAAGCATTCGAAATGCTTTAGTCTCTTAGAAGGGAGGCTCTTCGTCTAGGATTTCGTCAGCTGGGTCAAATGGGGGAGGTTCATCGCTTGTATTACCGCCTGCTCCGGTCGCTTCGACCTTCCAGGCGTTCAGGTTGACAAAATAGCGGCCTTGGTATTCGCGTCCCCGCAGGTCGAAGCTGACTTTGACTTTTTCGCCTTTGTTCAGCTTGTTGACCATCTCGACTTTTTCTTTGACGCATTGGAGGCAGATGTCTTGCGGGTATTTGTCCGCATCCGTGGTTACGACGAATTCGCGCACGTTGAAGCCACTCCCAAAGGTTTTTTCGTCGAAGATTTCTTTTACAGTTCCAGTTAGTTCGTACATTTCGGGAGTGAACGGCTGTGCTGCCAGAGAAGCAAAACTTTTTTAGCGAAAATTAGAGAAGGGGTTGGGCTGTTTTTATGCGGGGAATTGATCGCGAAAGACGACTTCTTCGATGGGGAGTTGTCCACCTCGTGCGTTGGCGTCTTTGATTGCTTTACCGACGGTGAGCATCATGCCGATTACATGATGTTCGGGCAGTGCGATGATTTCGCCGACTTTAATCGGATCAAAGCCGATCATGGGGCAGGAGTCGTAGCCCATGGATTTTGCGGCGAGCATGAGTGTTTGTGCGGCGATGCCGATTGAGCGCATCGCTTCATCGCGCTGTAGTTGTGGGTTGCTGCCATAAAAGGGTGCGATCATGGGGACCAGCATCTCTTGCACGGGCTCGGGGGCATTTACCCAGTAGCGCCCCGCGTCTTCATGCGCATGGAGGTCGGCGCAAAGTAAAATTGTAATGGATGCTTCCGTAACTTGAGCTTGATTCCAAGCGGCAGCTTGGATGGCTGCGCGTTTCTCGGGGTCGGTGACAACTACGAAGCGCCAGTTTTGCATATTAAACGAAGTGGGGGAGAGTAGTGCCAGTTCGAGTAGCTCCTGAATTTCGACTTCCGACATCTTGTGGTTCGGGTCGTAGTGTTTGACGGAGCGGCGTTGGTGAATTGCGGTGGTTGTGTCCATGGGGCTGGAATTTGCGATTAAGTTCTGATATTGCAAGAAAAGCTCTGCCTTTCGGTAGTCTTGAATTATTTGTTTCTTAGGTTTTATGAAAAGGGGTGTAATGTTTGGCTCACTTGTGCGCTTATTACATATGCCGATGTCTCCTACTCTTCTTTGGTTTCGCAAGGATTTGCGACTTGCTGATAATTCTGCGCTAGCAGCTGCAATTGAGTTGGGGGCACCAATCGTGCCGGTATTTATCTGGGCGCCCGAGGAGGCGGGGGCCTGGGCACCTGGGGCTGCATCGAAGTGGTGGCTACATCAAGCCCTGAAGGGCCTGAGAGAGGAGTTGAGGGCGCAGGGCGGAGAGTTGATTCTGCGCGAGGGGACTTCACTCGCCGAGTTGAGGGATATTATTAAAACGACGGGGGCCACGCGTGTCTTGTGGAATCGACGTTATGAATCGTCTCTGCGGGAGTTAGACGCGCAGGTCAAGCGTGCCCTGCGAGAGGACGGTCTTCAGGTGGAGAGTTTTAATAGTAGCTTGCTCAACGAGCCACACACCGCGGCAACTGGAAGCGGGCAACCATACAAAGTGTATACTCCCTATTGGAAAAAAGTTAAAGACCGGCCTCTGCCTCCACTTGCACTGCCTGATTTGCCCGCGATGCGTTTCCCCGAGAGCTTTCCGTGGTCCACGCCGCTGGAATCGCTGAATTTACTGCCAGCGATTCCGTGGTATCGCGGCTTTGAGACGCACTGGTTGCCTACGGAAGCGGCGGCGCGGGGGCGGCTGGATCAATTTCTTTCTGCTGCGGTTGAGGACTATGCTACCGGGCGGGATCGACCTGATTGCGACGGGACTTCATGCTTGTCTCCCTATTTGCATTGGGGGCAGATCGGGCCGCGTCAAGTAATGGCAGCGCTCGCCGATAGGACTGATCTCGCTGGTGCAGGTGCGTCTGTTTACGCCAAGGAGATCTACTGGCGCGAGTTTGCTTACAATGTGTTGTATCATTTTCCGCATACGCCCGACCAAGCGCTGCGAGCGGAGTATGACAGCTTTCCATGGGAGTCGGATGATGCCGTCCTGAAAGCATGGCAAATGGGGCAGACGGGGTATCCGATTGTCGATGCGGGTATGCGGCAGCTGTGGCAGACGGGTTGGATGCACAACCGGGTGCGAATGATTGTCTCCTCGTTTCTAGTGAAGCACTTGCTACACGACTGGCGTGCGGGTGCGAAGTGGTTTTGGGACACTTTGGTCGATGCCGACCTTGCGAGTAATACGCTCGGTTGGCAATGGAGTGGTGGCTGTGGCGCCGATGCTGCTCCCTATTTTCGTGTCTTTAATCCGATTTTACAGGGCCAGAAATTTGACCCTGAGGGGGCGTATGTGAAGCGCTACCTGCCGGAACTGCGAAAAATGCCAGCCAAGTATATGCATGTCCCGTGGGAGGCACCGGATTCGATTCTGGAATATGCCGGAGTTGAAATTGGCAAAAACTATCCTGCTCCCATCATTGATCATAAAGTGGGTCGAGCGCGTGCTCTTGCTGCTTTGGAGCAATTTAAATCAGCTTAGGGCCGGAAGCTTTACGAAGATTTTTTGTCGTCCACGTCCGTGCTTTTGCTGGACTCGACTGGCTTGGCTGCAGGTTTGGTGGGCTCCTCTTCCATGGCACTGCGGACATCATCTTCAATTTCTGAGGTCGCTTTTTTGAATTCACGGATCGATTTCCCGAACGATTTGAACAGCTCTGGCAAGCGTTTCGCTCCAAATAGAAGCAGGACGATGAGGAAGATCAAGAGAATCTCCGGACCATTGATGTTTTGAATGAAAGCAAGTGAACTCATTTGAGCTTGGAAGTTCGGGTGTTTTACGGATGGAATGAAAGTGCCACGGGTGATGATTTACTCGTCTACGGGATCGCGATATATTTTTTCGAGGCGGGCACTTTCACTGGCGCTGACGGGTTCTGCACGGTCATTGATATCGGGCAGTCCTTCCAGAATATCAGCTGTCCGTAGCCCTTCGCGGTGGCTGCGTGTTTTGAGTGTGGCAGTCTTTGTGCCTTGTCTGTCGCGTGTTTCGAGGAATGTGCCTTCGGCAAATTCACGTGCGTTACGCAAAGTGGCGAGACGCTCGAATTCGTTGACATGGACGACTGTAGCAGAATCGACCGCGATCACAGTGCCGGTTTGTGCTGTGCCGATCTGCTGATCGCCTTCAGTCACTCGGACACCGTTGTGCCCGCCGCAACCACTGAGAAGGGAGAGAGAGCCAGCAGCGAGTGCTAGGAGGAGTAGAGATTTATGGCGCATATTTAATGTTACAGGTAGCTTACTATTCTGTTAAGTTTAATAAATAGTAGTGGGAGTGCCTTTGCGATCTTATTTATGTTTGGCGTTTTCCCGTTTGATGCTGTCCATGCCGGGTTTTTCGAGGTTGATGTCACCCTCGAAGAAGCCATGTAGCTGGCGGATACGCGTCGGGTGGCGCATCTTGCGCAGTGCTTTGGCTTCGATTTGGCGAATACGCTCACGGGTGACTTTGAACTGGCGGCCGACTTCTTCCAAGGTGCGGGAGTAGCCGTCTGCAAGGCCGAAGCGCAGTGAGAGCACGCGGCGTTCACGCTCTGTGAGCGAGTCGAGCACGTCGGTGATCTTTTCGCGCAGCAAACTGTAGGCAGTCATGTCGTATGGATTTTCCGCGCCTTTGTCTTCGATGAAGTCGCCGAAGTTGGTGTCGTCGGAGTCGCCTACCGGGCTCTGGAGTGAGATCGGCTGTTGTGCCATCTTCATTATGGACTGCACGCGCTCGATCGGGAGGTTCATTTCGTCCGCGACTTCTTCAGCGGTAGGTTCATGGCCGAGCTCTTGCAGGAGTTGCTTTTGCACTTGCATGACCTTATTGAGGGTCTCGATCATATGCACCGGGATACGAATGGTCCGTGCCTGGTCTGCAATCGAGCGAGTGATCGCCTGACGAATCCACCAAGTAGCGTAGGTGGAGAATTTGTAGCCACGGCGGTATTCAAATTTCTCTACCGCTTTCATTAGGCCCATATTACCTTCTTGAATGAGGTCGAGAAAGGAGAGTCCGCGGTTGGTGTATTTCTTGGCGATCGAGATTACGAGGCGCAAGTTGGCTTCGACCATTTCAGTTTTGGCTTTGTGAGCCTCGCGCATGCCGAGCCGCACTTCGCGTATGATCTCCATGAATTCGCGTGAATCCATCTTGAACTCCGCCTTGATCTCATCCAGGCGCTCTTGAGTGGCTTTGACATCGACCTTGGTTTTGCGGCGGGCAGAAACCATGTCGGCATCTGCCAAGTCGTCATATAGATTGGAAACTTCGCGGTAGACCGGTGTGAGGTCGTTGAGGAAATCTTCGAAGCATTTGAGTTTGAGGCAGTATTTACGCAGCACTTTGCGTAGTTCCTCCTCGTATTTCATCATGCGAGTGCGGGCACGCTTGGCGTTGGCCTCGTTGCTTGCATTTACGTGGCTATCCCATGCGGCGTAGATGCGCTCGCCTAGGCGGTGCGCTTCTTCGAGTAGCTTGGGGAGGCTGTTGAAGTAAGCCTCGCGGCTTTCGATTTTCTTATCCAGCACCACTCGGTCAAAGCGTTCTTCGCGGTTGAGCAGCTTTTGTACGACGTTGTTTTGAAATTCGAGTGTGAGTGCGGTGGAGAATAGGGCGTCTTGTGCTTTAAGTTCGGCCTTTTCGATGCGCTTGGAAATGGCGACTTCTTCCTCACGTGTCAGCAGGGGCACTTGGCCCATTTGCTTGAGATACATGCGGACGGGATCGTCGAGGATGTCGTTTTGGGAAGTGCGAACTTCTTTCTCTTCGGTCTCTTCCTGGCGTGCCTTGAAGGCGTCGACTTCGTTGTCGTCGAGGATCTCGACTTCGAGGTTTTGCAGGATTGAAATGACATTTTCGATTTCGTCGGGGTTATTGACGGAATCGGGCAGGGCTTGATTGATGTCTTTGTAAGTGAGGAAGCTCTGCTCTTTCGAGAGGCGGATCAGGTTGCGGATGCGCTCGTTGAGCTTTTCTTGCGCCTTGGGGGAGAGCTTGCGCTTTTTGGCGGCTTTCTCAGTGGCAGCTACGAGCTTTGCGTCATCTGTATCATCTTCGGTCACGACTTTTTTCTTGGGCGCGGTTTTTTTCTTAGGTGCGGCTTTCTTCGCGACCTTCTTTTTGGCCGGTGCTTTTTCGGCGTCGGCTTTATTGGTGGGAATTTCTTCTTCTTCGGTATTCTTTTTCGCGGCTGACATAATTAGTTTCGTGAGTTTGTGCGGTCTTAAAGTTGGAGTTGAAGGGGCTGCGCTACGTTGCGGATCAGTGCTTTTTGTTCACGCATCAGCTCTATCTGTGATTCGGGGGCTGCGTTGATGATCTTTTGTTTTAAATGTTTAATCTGGGCGTCTACATGATTACGTCGGAGACGTTCGAGGCAGGATACGATTTGTTTGGCAGGCGCTTCAATGCTGAGTTCGCGGGAATGAATATCGGCTAAGAGTTGGCGTTCTTCAATGGTATCAATGATATTTTCTATTTGGTCGACGCTCTCAATCATTCCTTCGCGCAGCTCCGCAAGTAGGCGTGAGAGTAGGCGGCCAGTGGTGGAATTTGTATTAATCCATTCGTAATCAATAATTTCTGACAGCTTTTTGGCGTGTTCTGGATGATGTAAAACGAGCCAAAGTAGCTCCCAAGCGGCCTGTGTCAATAGCGGGTCTCGGGTTGTCTTGGGAGTGGGGGTGGCTTCTTCGCGACTGAAAGCCGGGCGTGGGGCGGGTCCTTTTGGAAGTCGCGTAGGGCGGCCATGGGGTCGACGTTTACCAGGCGAGCGGCAATCTGGATGTAGTCCTCGCGGGCGACTTCGGACGGCACGTGGTGCAGTAGGTCGAACACTGCGCGTAGAGCGGTGGTCTTTTCGTTGGTGGTCGGGCTGCGTCCTTCAGGGAGGTTGTCGGCGACGAGCAACTCGATGGCGCTTTTGGAATTTTGTCGTAGCGGCTCCAGTGCTTCTGCGCCCTGTTCTCGCAGCAGGTCATCGGGGTCGGCCTTGTCAGGCAACAGTAAGAAGCGGAACTCCAAGCCAGCCTTGAAGGCGAGTGGCAATGCACGTAGCGCGGCTTTTCGGCCTGCGGCGTCGCCGTCGAGTAGGCACTCGATGCTTTTAGGCTCATAGCGGCGTAGTAGGTGCATCTGATCGTCGGTAATGGCGGTGCCCTGCGGGGCGACTGCGGTGTGGAGGCCTACGGACCAGCAGCGAATTGCATCGAGCTGGCCTTCTACCAGCAGGAAGCTTTCTCCGTCTTTGAGGTGAGTGCGGGCGTGATCCATGCCGAAGAGAATACGCCCCTTGTGGAAAATGGGGGTTTCGGGGGAGTTGACGTATTTGGCTTCGCGGGCAGGGTCGTCTTCCGGGGTTTGTGGCAGTTGGCGCGCAGTGAAAGCGACGACGCGACCTTGCACATCGCGGATCGGGATCATCAGGCGGCCACGAAAGCGGGATTTGAAGTATTCGTAATTACGCTCGCCGTCGCGGGCAAAGAATAGCCCGGACTGATGCATGGCTGCAGTCGACACCTTGCGCTCTTTACAGTAGAGTGCGAAAGCATCACGGGCAGCAGGGGCGTAGCCGATCTTGACTTCTTTAGCAGTTTCCGGGGTGAAGCCGCGTTGATTTTTCCAGTAATCGCGGACGGGGCCTGCTTCGGCTGATTCGAGGAACTGCTGGTGAAACCATGTGGTGGCGAGTTCGTGGAGCTCGAAGATCTGTTTGCGCAACGACATTTCTTCGCGCGAGGGGCCGCCTTCTTCGTATTCGAGGGTGATGTTAAACTTTTTTGCCAAGAACTCGACTGCCTCGATGAATTCGAGGTTTTCCTGTTTCATTATAAAAGTGAAACAATCGCCGCCTTCACCGGTGCTGAAGCATTTATAAAAGCCGCGGTCCGGGTGTACGTAAAAGGAGGCCGTTTTTTCCTGCGTGAATGGGCTGAGTCCTTTCCATGAGCGCCCGGCTTTTTTGAGTTGAGCGTAGGGGGAGACGACATCGACCAAGTTGACTTGGTGTTTGATGGTTTCGATTGAGCTTTGTTTAACGCGTGCCAAGGGTTTTGAATAATTACGCTATGCGCGGTGATTAGAGTGATTGATAAGAGTGAGAGTGAGACTAACGGAGACGAGCGACTGCTGCACGTGCCTCGGGGACGAGCGGATGGTTGGGGGCGGTGTCGATGAAACGTAGGTATAGGTTGCGTGCAGTGGGGAGGTCTTTGGATATGCGTTCGTGGCCCCGGGCGAGTGAGAGCGTGATTTCCGGGCTGGTGGGGAAGCGGTCGAAGGCAGTTTCGAGCTCAGCTAGGAATTCGCTGGGTTCTTTGGAGCGTTGCGCGACACGCAGGTAATCGAGCGTGTAGGCGACTTCACGTGGCTCTAGGCGAACCGCTTCGAGTGCTGTGGTTTCGGCGTTTTTGAGTTGTCCGTCGACTAGGTAGGAACGGGAGAGCAGGTTCCAGACGTCTGCCCTGTTGTTTGCAATGCTGATGGCTGCCCAGTATTTACGGATGGCGGATTTGAAGTCGCGGTCCAATGTGGCGGTCTCCGCGTCGGCCATGAGTTCTTCGATGGTGCGAGGGCGTTCGCTGGGGCGGATGGGGGCGACTGATGTCTCTTTGGGTTCGCTGGTGGGGAAGGCCTCGATTTCGATCGGCGCTTCGACTGTTTGTGGCGTAATAGGGTCAGCTGGCGTAATGGGGTCTGCCGGCGCGATGGGAGCGATGCTATAGTTGGTACCTCCGGTGCTGGTGGCCTGGTCGTAGTCGACTTCGAAAGTGATTTCCGGGTCGGCGGGTTCGATCGCTATCGCGGGGTTGAAGGCTATGGGCAGATTGTTGTTTTCTGAGGCATCGATCACGGTGATGTCGGGGTCGATGTCGACGGGCATTTCGCCCTCGATTGCGGGGGCATTGGCCATCGCTTCGGCTGCTTCGAGGTCGGCGATGATTTGCGCCTTGCCTCCAGTTGTTACCGCCGGCTCGTTGTCGCTTGTTGGCGTCGTAGTCTTAGGCGTATCGCTGGTAGTTTGAGCTAATTCGGAGGCGTTTGCCGGAGTTTCTTTTGCTACTTCTTCGGCTTTCGCTTTTTCGGCGGCCGCTTTTGCAGCCGCTGCGGCTTGTTCGGCTTTAGCTTTTTGTTCGGCGGCGGCTCTTTCTGCTGCGGCTTGGGCGGCTTTCTTCTCGGCTTCGGCTTGCGCGAGTTTGGCCTTCATCTCGTTCTGTGCTTTGCGCCAGCGGATGAGTTCCTGTCGTGCTTGGTTCCATTGGCTGGCTTCCACAGCGCCGGGAAATTGTTTGTCGAGTTGAGCGATGGTGGCTTCGGCATCGACCCAGTCTTTTTGGCGCAGGTTGATTTCCAGTAGCGCGAAGAGAGCGGTTAAGGCGTTGGGGTCGTCATTGTCGGCGGCGATTTTTAGCCACGATTCCGCGAGTGGTAGATTGCCCGCTTTGACAAAGAGTTGGCCGATGGAAGCTGCGGTTTCAGGGGCTGGCTTTTTCTTTTCGGGATCGACTCCCTTTAGGTAGGCGTCGAGTGCGGACTGTACTTTGTTTTCTGCCTGGCGGGTTTGACCGAGACGCACCCAGAGCTCGGGTGTCATGGCTTCGGGGGCTTGGGTCGAGAGTTTCTCTAGTAAGTGAGCGGCAGGTTGATTGGCTGCTTCCAGACTCTGGTAGGTTTTGAAAAGTAGCTCGGTATCGTCAGGTGACTGTAGGTAGGCCTGCTCGAGGAAGAAGGCGGCCATCGTGGGGTCGCCTTGTGCGGTGTAGATCTGACCGATGGAGTTGAGGATTTCGAGATCGTTGGGGTAGAGTGTTGCGAGGTTTTCGAGAATTTCCAAAGCTTCGGCGTTCGAGCCAGCCGCAGAGAGGGTGAGGGCTTCTTTGATTTGCGCGGCCTTTTTTTCTTCAGGACTACTGCAACCAATCAGTAAAGTGAAGGTCGTGACCAGTGTAATGAAGAATACGCTTTTGAAGTTTGCTTTTAACATGTGCGGGAATTGTGTTCGGTTTGTGAGTGCATTTAGCAACAAAACGACGAAGCGTCTACTCTCGTTTCCGCTTTATAGCTGTCAAGTGGATAGGCGGCGGGCGTATCATTGCGCTGGAGGCGCGATTTGTGCGCCATCCCAAGGTGGATTAGTCAATTTCGCTCAAAAGTGGTTCCGCATTTTGCTGTTGATTGTGTGGGGACTTTTTCTGGGGAGTTCTGCCACGGCAGCTTTGGTGCCGCGTGCGCCATTGGGGCTGGTCTGGGAGTCGCCGCTGGCGAGTGGAAGCTTATATTATACAGAGGTGGATCGATTGTTGGCCGCTTATGAGCGTGAGGTGGGGCAAGTGCTGCAGCCTGGCGAGCGGGGCCAGGTGGCTCTTAAAGTTAATACGCGCGGGCGCGCCGGACTGGGGACGCCACTGCAGTTGATTCGCGCCTTGGTGGAAGCTTTAGAAGCTCGTGGCTATGAGCGGCGAGCGATTCTGATTGTCGATTACTCCGCCTATGATCTGCGAGAGGCGGGGGTGATGCCGCCATTGAGTGAGTCGGCCGCGCAGTTTGAAGGGAGTCCAGTATTGGCTTTGGACTCTGAGCAATACTATGATCCTGAATGGTTTTATGATAGTCCGTTGCCGCCCGCGTTGCAGCAGGAGCCGCAGTTGATCTCCGAGACACGTCGTGCCACCGAGCTTGCCGAGGGGGCGCAGGGGCGCAAAAGTTATTTGCCTAAGCCCTTGTTGTTTGAGGTCGACTTTTGGATTAATTTAGCGGTCGGCGTCGATGATCCCGCGCTGGGGATCGACGGCGTTCTTGCCAATGCGACGCTTTGGAATGTGAGTAATAGTCGCCGTTTCTTGGTCAATCAAGCGACGGCATCCGCGGCGGTGGCCGAGATTGCCGCGATTCCCGAACTGGAGGAACGGCTGATTTTGAACTTCGTGTCTTTGGAGCGCTATCAGTTTATCGCAGGCCCCTTTTTCAATTCCATCTACACGCGTTCCGAGCCGCGTTTATGGATGAGTAGCGACCCGGTCGCGCTGGATCGCTTGCTTTATGACCGGATCAATACGATGCGAGTGCTTGAGGGGTTTTCGGAGATCGAGCCTGTGCCGCGGCAGTTGCCTTTCGCGGCGAGTCTTGGGCTGGGGGAGTTTGATCCGGATCGGATACATGTTCAAAAGCTGTCGCTGCCTGAGGAGGGAGTGCGTGTAAAGCCAAAGCCCGTCGTGCAGCCGGCCCCCGAGCCGGTCGTTGAAAAGCAGTCATGGTTGCGACGTGTGACGCCCTGGTAGGGCATGGGGCCATTTGGGGCTGACTTTCTTCGATTCCGTGTAGAAACACCTTGAATTCTGAGCTAAAGCAGACTTGCTTCTTTTTACTATGCAAATCGCGGACTATTATCCGATCCTTGTTCAAATTTTAATCGCTGCCGGAATTGGCGCGTTTGTCATTATTGCGTCGCATATCTTCGGGCAGCGCGGAACAGACACCGCGATTAAGAATACGCCTTATGAGTGCGGCATGCTCGCTGAGGGCTCGGGGCATGCTCCATTTGCGATTAAGTTCTACGTGACTGCGATGCTCTTTATCTTGTTTGATATCGAAGTCGTCTTCTTGTTTCCGTGGGTATTAACCTTTCGGGAGTTTCTTTCTGCTAATTTGCCAATCGTATTACCGGTCTTTTTCTTCCTCTTTGTGCTCGTGTTAGGTCTTTTCTACGAATTGAAAAAAGGTGCGATCGAGTGGGAGCAATAATTGTTCAAAAATGCAGTTGATAGTTGCTAGATTTTCTATCTCGCGCATAAATAGTGGCTTAACGACTTGAACAAGTCACCCTAGAAACTCCGCCACGCCTACATGCGCATCGACCGATACATCGCCCAATCCCGTGTGATCGACCTCAAAAGCACGGACTTTGAAAGCGCTGTATCTGAATTAATCGAAGTCTGCGATGTGACTAAGGAGCGTGGCTTGACTAAGAAGGGCTTGGTTGCGGACCTGTTGGATCGTGAGCGTCAGATGACGACGTATCTGGGGCATGGTGTGTGTCTGCCGCACGCGCGGGTCAATATGAAGCGCCCATATATGGTTGCTGTGGGCCGTTGTGCGAATGGGCTCGCCTACGATGGGCATTCGGAGTATCAGGATATTCGTTACATTTTTTTGCTGCTCGCTTCTGAGAATGCGCGCAGTTACCTTTACAGTCTGGCATCACTGGCTCGGGTCTTTCAGGATAAGGGGCACATGGATCGGCTGCGGGCGGCCGAGAAGTTGTCGGATTTTCGCAAAGAGTTAAAGCAGGTCTTTGCGGGGGAGGAGAGTCAGCCACGTCGTCGGCATAATCGTTTTAATAACCTAATTTTACGTGAAGCCGCTAAGATTGCCAAGGGGGCGCAATGTACGTCTGTGCTCGTTTTCGCGGATACTTTTGGCGGTGGCGTGGAAGTGGGGAAGGTATTTAAAGGTTTTAAGACGGTGTTGATCGCACATGGTACTTCGGATGCTGCGACCGAGCGCGAAGAAATCGATGCGGTGATTCCGATTCGTTCGTATAGTAATCACCGCTTCTCGCAATTACGCAGCGCTGTCTTGATCGGGCTCACGCGGGGGATTTTTTCCAGTCAGGATCGTCTGTGTTGTATCGGCGGACTGCCGCAGAGTAACCAGTTTGATAGTATCACTGTTGTGGATGTTGAACGTGAGTTTGACACCATGTTGGCGAGTAAGTCGGATATGTTGCCCGCTAGTGTGAAACCTGAAGTGATCGAGCGTGTGTTGGCGATTGCGACAGAGTTAGCCGTCGAGGGGCGCGAGGGGCATCCGGTGGGGTGCTTGTTTGCCTTGGGCAACGCGGAGCAGATCTCACAGTACACCAAGCCGTTGATTCTCAATCCGTTTTATGGTTATAAGGATGAGGACCGCAATATTCTCAACCCATTTATGGATGAGACTGTTAAGGAGCTTTCTTCGATTGATGGGGCATTCATCATACGAGGAGATGGCGTGCTCATTTCAGCAGGCTCCTTGATTCATGCGCCGGATTACACCCACGAGTTGCACAGTGGCTTAGGTAGTCGGCATGCCGCTGCGGCCTCGATCACGCAAGCGATTGATTGCCTCTGCATTGTGGTTTCTGGAAGCACTGGGCAGGTGACACTCTTCCGTCATGGTAAGATGCTGCCGTTGATTGAGAAAGCGCTGATTCGGAATAGTTAGCGCTTGTTGGCGCTTTGCTGTGCTTGGTGTCGTAGGTGAGGATGCGGGGCTACCCGTGTGAGAGACTTTGTCGCCTAGCTTCAGTTTTACCTTTCCACTTTCCAAGTTTCATACCTTCATATCTTTCTATGAACCGAATTGAAAAAGCTTTTGCTCAAGCCCGCGCAGAGAATCGTGCCGCCTTTGTCGGATATCTATGTGCGGGGGATCCCAATTTTGAGGGCTCGCTGGCTGCCTGCCGTGCCGTGATCGAGTCCGGAGTGGATGTGTTAGAGCTTGGGGTGCCTTTTTCCGACCCACTCGCCGATGGGCTGACGAATCAGCTGGCGGCACAACGTGCGCTTGAAAGTGGCTCCAATAGCGAGCGTGTGCTTGATTTAGTGCGTGCCATTCGCGAGTTCAGCGAGGTGCCGATCATTTTTTATACTTACTATAACTTGGTCTTTGCGCAAGGGAGTCAGGCTTACGCGGAGCGCGCCAAAGCGGCGGGGGTGGATGGTATTTTGACCCTCGATTTGCCGCCCGAAGAAGCGGGGGAGCACTTGGAAGCGTGCGCGAAGCATGCTATACAGACTGTCTTTATTGTTGCACCGACGACGCCTGATTCACGTTTGGAAATTATTTGTAAGGCGACGACGGGATTTGTTTATTATGTTTCCCGCGAGGGCGTAACGGGGGAGCAGGCTTCGATGTCTGAAAGTATTCAAGCCAATGTGGCTCAAATTAAAAAGCATACCGACCTACCGGTTGTCGTGGGCTTTGGTATCTCGAATGCTGACCACGTGCGCACCGTTGCTCAAGCCGCCGATGGCGTCGTTGTGGGCAGTGCGATTGTCAATTGTATCGCTGAGAACCCTGCCGATGATCAGGCCATTGCCACTTCGCTGCGCGCCAAGATGGGCATGCTGCTGGAAGGCGGCGCGTTGACGAAGAAGTAGTCATCTCTGGCATCTGACTATTCTTACTATCAGGATCATTCGAGAATCTCGCTGAGTTCGTTTGCAACACTGGCGCGCGAGCACGAGCGTCGTTTGGTCGCAGCTGTCCGATACTGTGAGGTGGCTGAGCCCAGCTCACTACGCGTTTTTCTGTCCGGTCACGACTTCCATCAAGGCTTCCACGCATTCGATCTTGGCGCTGGGAACCATGCCATGGCCTAGGTTGAAGATGAAACCAGGCATTTTGCCAGCTTCGTCGAGTACGCGTTTCGCTTCGACTTGGGTGATCTCGGGCGTCGTGGTCAGTGTGATGGGGTCGAGGTTACCTTGCACCGCAGCTCCGTGACCGATGCTTTGGCGCATGCGGCGTAGGTTCATCGTCCAGTCCAGGCTAATGACTTTGGCGCCGGTATGCATGAGGTCGGGGGCTTTGTGGCCCATGCCTTTGGCATAGAGAATTACGGGCACGCGGTCTTTTAGCTTGTTGATAATATGGTGAACCCAGCGCAGGGACCAAGCCTCGTAGTGAGTGGCGGGGCAGATGGCTCCCCAGGAATCGAAGATCTGTAGTGCATCGGCACCGGCATCGATCTGCATGTGCAAATATTCGACGATGGCATCGGTGAGTTTCTGCATCAGCAGTTCAAAAAGCTCGGGTTGCCCCCAAGCGAGTTGTTTGATTTTTATAAAGTCTTTGGCGGAGCCGCCTTCGATCATGTAGCAAGCCAGCGTCCATGGAGAGCCGCAGAAGCCGAGTAGGGCGGTGTCTTCGCCTAGTTTTTTTCGAGTCAGCGTGAGTGCGTCGGCTACGTATTTTAGGTTTTCAGCAATTTTAGAATTATCCAGTGCTTCGATCTTGGCCTTGGTGTCGAGTAGGTAGTCCATGCCGATCCCGCCCTGATCTCGGAAGTGGTAGCCTTGCCCCAGAGCTTCCGGGATGACGAGGATGTCGGAAAAGATAATTGCGGCATCGAGAGGGAAGCGGCGCAGCGGTTGTAATGTGACCTCTGCGGCTAGCTCGGGCGTGCGCACCATGGTGACAAAGTCGTGCTGCGCTTTTAACTCCCGATACTCGGGAAGGTAGCGGCCCGCCTGGCGCATCAGCCAGATCGGTGGACGGTCGACGGGTTGTTGGTGGGCGGCGGCGAGAAAACGTTGGCGTGGTGTCATTTGGAATTAGGAATTGGGAATTAGGAATTTACTGATTGGTTGGCCCAGTCTTGGGGTTTTAGATAGACATCGTAGAGCTCCGCCTCGGGGGTCTTGGGCTCGGGGTGCCAGTCATAGTCCCAGCGGACGAGTGGCGGGAGTGACATGAGGATCGACTCGGTGCGGCCTTTGGACTGCAGTCCGAAGTGGGTGCCGCGGTCATAGACGAGGTTGAACTCGACGTAGCGTCCGCGGCGATAGAGTTGGAATTGACGCTGGGCATCGCTGAATGGGCTGTCTTTGCGGCGCGCCACAATGGGCTGGTAGGCGGGCACGAAGTGGTCGCCTACGGATTGCATAAAGGCGAAGGCTTGTTCGAAGCCGCCTTCGGCGTAGTCGTCGAAGAAGATGCCGCCGATGCCGCGCGGCTCTGCGCGGTGTGGCAGATAAAAATACTCGTCGCAGATTTGTTTAAATTTGGGATAGAGCGCATTGCCGAAGGGTTGGCAAGCAGCGCGTGCGGTCTGGTGCCAATGGATTGCGTCTTCGCGTTGGCCATAGTAGGGAGTCAGGTCGAAGCCGCCGCCGAACCACCAGATCGGCGCGCCGTCTGTCGGTTCGGCGTAAAAGAAGCGCACGTTCATGTGGGTGGTTGGCACGTGTGGATTGAGTGGATGTATGACCAGTGATACACCCATGGCTCGAAAGCTAGCTCCGGCGAGTTGCGGGCGCTTTGCTGTGGCGGACGCGGGGAGTTGACTGCCTTGTACGTCCGAGAAATTGATACCTGCTTTTTCAAAAACCTGTCCGTCGGCCATCACGCGAGAGCGTCCGCCGCCGCCCTCTTCGCGTGTCCAGCTATCCTCCTGGAAGCGGGCTTGACCGTCTTCGTTTTCCAGCGCGGCGCAGATACGATCTTGCAGGTCGAGTAGGTAGGCGCGGACTTTTTCTGGTTGTGCGGTTTGCATTGGGGGCGAATGTTGGCTGACTCGAACGCATCCGACAAGCTCTGGAAAAATAAAATGGCGCACTTTCAACAACTCCCTGTATCGGTAATTATATTTGGCTGTGGCTACGTGGGCACGGCACTCGCTAGGCATTTGATCCAGCAGGGTGTGCGGGTTGGAGCGTTGACGCGTAATGCGGAGCAGGCGGCAGGCCTGCGTGCGCTGGGCTTGGAGGAGGTGATTGAAGCTGAACTGGACTCTGCCGAGTGGCATGGGCAAGTCCGCGGACGCTATCAAGCGGTGGTCAATTGCGTGAGCTCTGCGGGCGGCGGCTTGGCGGGCTATCGTAAATCTTATCTTGCGGGGCAACAGTCGATTCTGGACTGGGCCCGGTCGCAGTCGATCGGCAGCTATGTCTATACCAGTAGTACTTCGGTGTATCCGCAGGATGGCGGAGCGACTGTCGATGAAAGTGCTGACACTCGTGCCGCGCCTCCCACGGGGCAAGTGCTTCTTGAATCAGAAGCCTTGTTCGCGGAGGCCGCTTTCTTGCCGAACTGGTATGTGCTGCGCTTGGCTGGTATTTATGGGCCAGGGCGGCATTACTTATTGGATCAAATTCGCGATGGTGCGGGTGAAATCCCCGGGCGTGGGGATTATGCGCTCAATATGATCCACTTAGAAGATATTGTGGCTGCCATTTGTGCCGTGATTAGTGGCGGGGCGCCTGCGGGGATTTATAATATCGCCGACGATGGGCCAGCGACTAAGGCTGAAGTGCTCACATATTTGGCCAAAGCACTGGGTTTATCGTCTCCGGTTTTTAATCCTGAGAATGTCTCTGAGCGCTTGAAGCGTCGGGGCGGCCGAATGCCGCATCGATTGATTAGTAATAAAAAAGCCCGGGAGGCTTTGGATTGGCGTCCAAAGTTCCCGAGCTTTCGTGAAGGTTATGCTGAATTGTTGTGATTACACGATTTCTTGCACGGCGACTTCAATTTGCTTGCCGTTTATGGTGAGCCCGTAGCGCTTTTGTGGACCATTGCTGGTGCTGGCTGCGGTGGCAGGGGCCGGTGCTGGGGCCGCTTTAGGTGTTTCCGCTGGAATTGCGACCGGCTTGGGCTTGGGGCCTTCGCCTTTTAAGTGCTTTTCAAGCTGTGGGGGGAACATGGCGTGGATGACGCAGTGCTCGTTGTCGCTAGGGAAGTTTTTGGCTTTGAGTTCCTTGCGTAGGTCGTCCATGTGCTTGTGCACGGCGCCGGGGGCTTCGACCGGACGGCAAGTGATTGGTTCTTTGCCGGCTTGCTTCGCTGCGATCTTTTGCACTTCGGGGTCTACCGCTGCGGGGCATTGACCGTAATAACCCAGCGCGATGTCGGCGGCTTGCGGGGACATTTGTTTCCAGCGACCAAACTTAACGTTGAGGAATGCCTGCATGCCAACGATCTGAGAGGTTGGGGTCACCAGTGGAATCCAGCCGAGTGCTTCACGCACGACAGGGATTTCACGGAAGACGTCTTCAAATTTGTCTTCCATCTTCTGTTCCTTCAACTGAGTGCGGAAATTGGAGAGCATGCCACCAGGTACTTGGTATTCGAGCGTATCGACGTCGATCACCTCGTTCTTGTGGCTGGTGAACTCACCCATTTCGGCGTAAACTTTTTCCAGATGCGTACGCACCTCTCTGAGAGACTTGCGTTGCTCGTCGGAAATTTGAGGGCAGCGCTCGTGGCCCTGCATAATTGCCAACATGCGAGTGGTGTCAGGCTGGCCCGTGCCATTGGCAAAGGGCGAAACGGAGAGGTCGATGGCATCCACGCCTGCGTCGATGGCCGACATGTATGTATTGGTGCCGAGGCCCGCGGTGTCGTGTGTATGAATCCAGACTGGGATTTTGAGCTTCTTCTTTAAGCCGTCGATGATGGCAAAGGCTTCCATCGGAGGGATCAATCCGGCCATGTCTTTAAGTACGATGGCGTCGGCACCCATTTTTTCGAGCTCTACGCCCATTTCGATAAACTTGGCGACGGTGTGGACCGGGCTGCTGGTGTAGCAGATCGTGCCGTGGGCTTGCGCACCCGCCGCTTTGGCGGCATCGATCGCGCACTTCATATTGCGCGTATCGTTGAGCGCATCGAAGATGCGGAAGATATTCATTCCGTGGTCGGCACTGGTCTTAATAAAGGCCGTTACTACGTCGTCGGGGAAGTGGGCGTATTGCACGATGTTCTGCCCGCGCAGCAACATCATGTGAGGCGTCTTCGGGCAGGCCTTCTTGAGTGCGTCGAGACGATCGAAGGGGAATTCATCTAAAAAGCGCAGGCCGGAATCGATCGTTGCGCCTCCCCAGGTTTCGAGTGCGCCGAAGCCCCAGTTATCAAGTTGCTCGCAAACGGGGAGCATTTGCTCGGTGCGCATGCGGGTGGCGGCGAGGCTTTGGTGGCCATCGCGCAGGACATTATTGTTAAGCTGGACTGATTTCATAATGTTGTATTATTAGCAAAACTTTAATAATGAACTTGCCTTGGGCAAGACTTTTCTTTCAAATTTTATCACAGATGAAAGCTAATGAATCATTTCACATCATGACGAAGCCTGCGGGGCCGTTATGTAATTTGGATTGTACCTATTGTTTTTATTTGGAGAAAACTAAGCTTTTTCCGTCCAATCATGCGTTTAAGATGAGCGACGCTATACTGGAGGCTTATATTCGGGGCTATATTGAGGCGCAGCCACGGCGGGAGGTGAGTTTTGCATGGCAGGGAGGGGAGCCGACATTAGCGGGCTTACCGTTTTTTAAGAAAGTGGTTGCCTTGCAGGCGCGTTATGCGGGCGGGAAGCGCATTGAGAATGCATTTCAGACCAATGGGACTTTGTTGACGGACGAATGGTGTGAGTTTCTGAAAGCGAATAATTTCCTGGTTGGTATTAGTATCGATGGCCCGCAGCATTTACACGATGCCTATCGTCTGAATCGCAAAGGGCACGGCACGTATCGGCAAGTGGTGCGAGGGATCGAGCTCTGCAAGAAGCATGGAGTGGAGTTTAACACTTTGACGGTGGTCAATGCTAAGAATGTGCAGTATCCACTCGAAGTGTATCGTTTTTTGCGTGAAATCGGCTCGCAGTATATCCAGTTTATACCTCTGTTGGAGCGTCGTGCCGACAGCGATTCGAACCAGCTCGGTCTCGGGCTTTCGCATCCACCTGATCTTTCGGGGGCTGCTAGCTTGCATTTCGAGCCCGAAGTGACTGATTGGTCTGTGCCTGCTGGTGCGCTTGGCGACTTTTATTGCAAAATTTTTGATCGCTGGGTTAGTCGGGATGTCGGTCGGGTCTACGTGCAGCTGTTTGATGTGACACTGGGGAAGTGGGTCGGCGCACCCGGCGGTGTTTGTATGTATGCCGAGACCTGTGGGCGTGCGTTAGCGATGGAGCATAATGGCGACCTCTATGCTTGCGATCATTATGTGTATCCTCGCTATCGTTTGGGAAATGTCATGAACCAGAGCATTGCTTCCATGGTCGATAGTCAGCAAATGCGTGAATTTGGTGAGGCCAAGCGCAGTCGTTTGCCGCGGCAGTGCCGTGAGTGCGAAGTGCTCTTTTGCTGCAATGGTGATTGTCCCAAGCATCGCTTCGCTCGCACTCGCGATGGTGAATATGGTGTTAGTTACTTGTGTGCAGGTTTGAAGCGTTTTTTTAAGCACTCGGGGCCAGCGATGAAAACGATGGCTGAACTGTATCGTAATCGACGTTCGCCGATGGAAATTATGCAGGCGCAAAATAAGTGAAAAAAAGTTGAACAGACTATTGACAAGCTCTCTTAGAAAAAGAGCATGTCCGTTCTTTCGCAGGAAGGATTAAGAGATTTTCTCTGTATGGTGGCTATAGCTCAGTTGGTTAGAGCATCGGCTTGTGATGCCGAGGGTCGCGGGTTCGAATCCCGTTAGCCACCCCATTTTTTGCCGGAAGTTGCTCGCCTATAGCGACTTGTGGTTTTTTTTGTGCCGTTGCTGCACACGGATGTGAACACAAATGTTTTATTTGAGTGACTCAGAAGGGTATTATATCTGGAGGCTTTCATCCTGAGTTCCTCTAGCTCCATTGAGACTGCTACTGCAAAAGACGTGAATCAAAACCTACAAAAACACTCTACTGAAGATGATGCGAAAATCACTTTGCAACTGTGGGGCAGAGTGGTTGTCATCGGAGGATCTGTATGTGTTTCGATTGGATTACTCGTTTTCGGCTTTCAGCTATTTGTTGGCTACCTTTATTGGTGGGGGCGGCTTTATGGGCGCAATCACCGTTGACGGTAGACCGTGTCGCCGAGGTTGATGTCGAGGGACAGATCGAGTTGGACTGGCGAATCGATAGTGCGGAACGCGCTTTACGTGCGGGCCTACCTGCGGTGGCTGAGTCGATCTACCGGGGGATTTTGACTCGCTCTGCGGAATTGACGCCGGAGCGACTTGCAACGCTTAAAGTTGGCTTGGCCAAGGCCTTGATTGGGCAGGGGCGCTATCAGGCAGCACGTGCGCAGCTGGAGTTGGTGCCCTCTGAGCTACAAGTCGGGGCACATCCGCTCTATTTGGCGATTGCGATTTATGGGGACGGAGGCCCGCGAATGGAGGTCGAAGCATTTCGAGCTGCTTTGAAGCGGGTGTCCAAGACTGCTTTGTCGACGGAGGATCTTCCATGGTTGGCTTTATTGCAGGGGTTGAGGGCCGAGCTGGATGGAGATTCAGACCAGGCGACGGCTGCTTATCGGCGTGCGGCAGACTTGGCTAAAATGCCTCTCTTGCGTTCCTTCTTTGAGGGGCTTATTTTACGGCAGGAGTTATTGAGGGCACCCGCAGATGAGGCATTAGCGGCTGAGCTGAGGTCTAAAATTAACCGATTGGAAGGTCAGGCCGTGGCGTATCCTTTTGTGCGTGAGTATGCGGTGACGCTCTACAGCTTGGGGCGCGTAGGTGAAGCGGTCGGTGCGATTGAACGTGAGCTGGAGAATATTTCTGCCGGTTATGGTGCCGGGAAGCGTGAGCATTTGCGCTTGTTGAAGGGGATCATTCTGGGGCCGGATTCGGAGAGTGGTCGTGCGGCTCTGAAGCAATTGATACAGCACGGGAAGAATCGCGAAGCAATGGGGATCGCGCTACAGTTGTTGGCGCGCACCGCAGGGCAGGAGGCAGATCTGCTGGATTTTTTGAAAGTGATTATTTCACGCACGGAGCCGCACCCCTTGCTGGGGCAAATGTATTATTTGCGCAGCCAAATTGCGATGAAGGATCCCTCGATGTTGGCACTTGCGGAGCGTGATGCACGCATCTTGTTGGAGCAGTTCCCGGGGCTTCGCGAAATCACCAATGTGTATCGTCTGCTCGCGTATGCGGCTTTGGAGCGCAAGCCGCCTCAGTATCGGGCGGCGGCGGATCTGCTGATTCAATTGCGGGATCAGTCGACAGATTCTCAAGAGTTGGTTGAATTGAATCGCTTGATCGGCGATTGTTATTTTTTGAATCGCGACTTTGCCAATGCGGTCGATTTTTACTCGGCGGCGCGAAGTCGCGAATTGGGCGCTCGGGATGGAGGGCTTTTTCTGCGCTTGATCTCGGCGCAGTTGCGTGTCGGTGCGGTGGATGCGGCTTTGCAGTTGATCGATGAAGTCGATTTTAGTGGAAGTGTGGGCTTGTTGGATCGCTGGCGGGCGGAGTGGAATGTGGCGCAGGCGCTTCAAGTGAACGGGGAGTTGGAGCGTGCGCTGACGCGGGTGCGCTTACTCTTGAAAGATTCTCTGGCGATTGCGATTCCGGCGGCTTTGGATATCCGCTTGCGCTGGTTGGAGGCGTATCTCTCTTTAGAAACGAAGGAGATGGAGGGGCTGGAGGAGCGTGTTTCCCGCTTGCTGGCACGTTTAAACTCATTGCCCAAGGAAGGGGCGAACTCGCTGGGCGAAGAAGATGTTATTTTGTTGGAGACTGAGATTTTGCTTCTGCAGGGTGATGTGTTGATGCGCAGTGGTAATGCTAATGAAGGAATGGAGGTCTTGACGCAATTGCGCAAAGAGTTTGCGGACACTGCTGCCGCCCAGCGCTCGTATTTGATCGAGGCTGCCTATCATGGATTGGTGGGAGACTTTGAGTCGGCGCAAGCGACCTTAACTAGTTTAGCGCAGATCTACCCGAATAGTCCACTGGCTCCGCAGGCGCTGTTTGAGGCTGCGCTTTATTGTGAGCGTCGCGGTGCCGAATTTTATCCGCAGGCGGTGGTCTTGCATAATGACCTGGCGGAACGATACGCCTCGGACTCGTTGTTTTATTTCGCGCGGCTGAAGCAGGGAAACCTGCTGCGCTCGATGAATGACTTTGCGGGGGCGCAGATTGTGTATGAAAATTTGATCAATGGGCTTCCGGCGCATGAGCTGCGATACGTAGCCGAGTTGTCGCGTGCGGATTGTATGCTGGCTTTGGCGGGCAATGAGCCGAACGCTCTGGGGGATGTTGTTGTTATTTTGGAGCGGCTGTTGGATTTGCCCAATCTACCTTTGGATTTTCAGGCTGAAGCGGCGCATAAATGGGCTTTCGCGTTGATAAAAAGGAACTCTATCGAGCAGGCCAAGGAGGTGCTTTCTTTGTCTGTCTCCCGCTTCCTGTTAGAGGGGCAAAAGGCGGAAGAGTTGGGAGCTGCAGGGCGATACTGGGTGGCTCGTTCGATGCTTCAACTTGGCGAGATCCTTGAAGGCGAAGGTGGTGTTGTGGAGGCGCGGCGTGTGTATCGGCAGTTGATCGCCTATGATCTACCCGGGCGGCACATCGCGATCTCGCGAGCGGATCGACTGCTTGATGTTGAATAGTATAGAATGGAACACAGATAGGAATAGGACATGGATTACTTTCAAAATAATTTTATCTTACAGGGCGGCCCCGTGATGTATCCGCTGCTTTTTGTGAGCTTACTCGGTTTTGTGCTCTTTATTGAGCGCTCGCTTTATTTGCACAAGGGGCAGATTGGAACAGAGGACTTTCTGAGTGGTATTAAGAACCTGGTCCGTAAGAAACGATTGGTCGAGGCGCTGACTCTGTGTGAGGATACGCCGGGGCCCATGGCACGCATTGTGAAGTCTGCTCTGCTGCACTATGGGGAGTCGCGTGAGTCGATTCGTTCGGCGATTCAGTCCGCTGCGATTGTTGAGATTCCGACCTTGGAGCGGCGCATTGCAACGATTGCTGCTTTAGCACGAGTGGCGCCGATGCTTGGTTTTCTGGGAACCTTAATTGCCGCGCTGCAGGCCTTGTACTCTTTGGAATCTTTTAATGGAGATAGCGGCGTGTTCAGTCGTCTGCTGGCAGAGGCGTTGGTGACTTCGGCTTCAGGGCTGGCGATTTCAGTTATGGCAATGCTGGCCTACCATTTTTTATCCGGACGGGTGCGCGCGCTGGTTCATGATTTTGAGTGGGTCGGCCACGATATCCATGAGTTTTTGAGCACGGAACCTGTGCTTCAGGGGGATCGCCCGGAGGAGAGCGTGGAGCGCTAGTATGGCTGTGATTCATACAGAGAATAAAAAAGAGGGGAGCCGGACGGCGCGCCACAGTTACACGGAGCCGCTGGGGCTGATGGAGCAGTTGCGGCGGCCTTCGATCAAGTTGGATGTTGTCCCCGTTCTCGACTTACTAGTGATCGCATTGCTTTTTAGCTTGGTATTTACCCGCTTTGTTATGGTTCCCGGGGTGCGCGTCGATCTGCCGGATTCCGAGATGCAGATGCAGCCGAGCAGCTTGCCGGTTGCGGTGCTGACTATTGGTAACCGTGGAATGCTCTTTTTTGATGGCGCGGTTTTCGAGCTGAATTCGATTGAGCGAGGTTTTCAGCTGCATATTGAGGATATGCAAGGTGAGGATGTGGTCTTGCTGGTGAAAACTGAAGGCGCGATGGATTTGCAGCTCTTCTTAAAGCTTTGCAGTATGGCGCAGAGTGCCGGCTTTGTGCAGGTGCAGATTGCTGGTGAGCATGAAAAGAAATCGAGCCCAAGTTCGCCCCTCTCTCCGCTATCCGGCGCGGTCGATTCCGCGGAATCAGGATTTCTTTCTGTGATGTGATGCCAGTTAGGAATGTCCAGTCGAATGTCGGCCAGAGTCGCTCGCGGCAAATTGTGTCGCCGTTTTTGCGCATTTCGTTATTGTTGGGCGTTTGCGTGCATTTCGCAGGTTTTCTGGTTTTTCATGTGACGTCCACCCCCTTGCCAACGCGAGAGGAGCATCGGCCTTTCGTGCAATACGTTTCGCCAGATACCTTGCTTTCTGGAGCTGAGCTTGAAGAACAGGCCGCTTTGTTTGACTCTGCGCCGCTCTTTGTGCCCGGACGTTGGAATGCGGCGCATAACTTAAATCCTCCATCGCGTGAGCGCGGTTTATTGCGGTTTCCGGCCTATGAGCCGAGCATTGATTTTTCCTCGGCGCTGGTTTCTAAGGAATTGCTGGATGGGTTTAGTGACTCTGTGGCTGAGCCGATCGATCTGTTGGCTTTGAGGTATTGGGATCTGTTCCGTCATTTTGGGCAGGGGGAAGTGACGCCTCAGCAGCTTGAGGCGACTGGGCGGTTTGCTGAGGTGCGTCTCTTGAATGGGGAGGTGCTGCGCGTATTGCCTGTGGGGGTGGATTTACTTTCGATGCAGGCGATTCAGCCGGTTTCGTATTATTTACGTGTAGAGGCAGGCGGTCGTGTGCTTGGGCGACCGACGCTTTCGGTCAGCTCCGGCGATGCGGCTTTTGATGTTGCTGCGTATAGCTGGTTGGTTGAGGCGGGCTTTCCTGCTGATTTGCCGGCCGGCTTTTTCGAGATTCGAATTTATCCATAGCCTGAGGGCTCTTTTCCGGGGAAGTGGCTGTGTTTGTCGATTGATTTGCAGCCGCTATGTGTCTAGTGCTTCGCTATTTGAATTTTAAATAACTGAGAAATTGGCGGGAAATGTATTGCTAGAAGATTTGTGCGT